>JAVKTQ010000009.1 GCA_031460455.1 Sporomusaceae bacterium | reverse complement strand
CTGACGCCGCTTGAACAACGACGTCAGTCTGCGTAATTTCATGAAATCCTGCGATAGGCCTCTTTATTCGTGTCTATTGGATAGGGTTCAGTCCACTTTCGGCGGTCTTCTTGACGATATCATCATATCACGCTTTTTTGTCAAACAGTCCACTAAAAGTCCACTTTTCGTCCAAAGCGGTATTTTCACCAAAAAATATTTTTGCGCCCGACTATCGCCCCCGCACCATCGCGGGCTTTTTTCTTTTTCCCGGCGCATAAACATACCGTCCCGCGGCATACAATAATCCTAACGTGCCAAAATCCATCACGAAAGAAGGAACGATGACCGCCCATGACAACAGTACTGTTCGCCGCCGCCGAAGCCGCGCCCTTCGCCAAAAGCGGCGGCCTGGGCGAAGTCGTCGGCTCCCTGCCCGGCGCGCTCCGGCGGCTGGGTATCGACGCCAGAGTCATAATGCCCCTCTACGGCGCCGTCCCGCCCGGCCTGCGGGCGGCGATGGCTCCCGTCACAGAGATAACCGTCCCGGTAGGCTGGCGGCGGCAATACTGCGGCCTCCACGCCCTCAGGCACCGGGACGTGCCTTTTTATTTCCTCGACAACCGCTACTACTTCGACCGCCCGCGCCTCTACGGCCACTACGACGAAGCCGAGCGCTACGCCTACTTCGCCCGCGCCGTCCTCGCAGCCCTGCCCCACCTCGCCTTCCGGCCCGACATCCTCCACTGCCACGACTGGCACGCCGGCCTCATCCCCGCTTATCTGGCCGCCCACGGCGGCAGCGCCCGCACCGTCTTCACCATCCACAACCTCAAGCACCAGGGCATCTTCGCCAAAACCGTCATGGGCGACATCGTCGACCTCGGCTGGGAGCACTTCACCCCGGACGGCGTCGAATTCTACGACCAGATCAGCTTCATGAAAGCCGGCATCGCCTACGCCGACCGCGTCACCACCGTCAGCCCCAGCTACGCCGAAGAGATCCGCCACCCCTTCCACGGCGAAATGCTCGACGGCCTGCTCAGAAAGCGGGGCGGCGACCTTACCGGCATCCTCAACGGCATCGACAGCGAAACCTACGACCCTGCGGCCGATCCTCACCTATTCCACCGCTACGGCACTAACGGCTGCCTGGAGGGCAAGCGGGAAAACAAGCTCAGGCTCCAGGAAGCGCTCGGCCTGGCCGTCAGGGCCGAAACGCCGCTCGTCGCCGTCGTCGCCCGGCTCGTCCGCCAGAAAGGGTTCGACCTCATCATCCGCGTCGCCGGGGAAATGCTCGCCATGGACCTCCAGCTCGTCGTCATGGGCGACGGCGAAGACTGGTACCGCGCCTTCTTCCACGACCTCGCCTTCCGCCACCCCGGCCAGGCCACCGTCCTCCCCTTCGACGACGCCATGTACCGCCGCATCCTCGCCGCCGCCGACCTCTTCCTCATGCCCTCGCTCTTCGAGCCCTGCGGCCTCGCCCAGCTCGCCGCCATGCGCTACGGCGCCCTGCCGCTCGTCCGCGAGACCGGCGGCCTGCGCGACACCGTCCGTCCCTTCAACCAGTACACCGGCGAAGGCAACGGCTTCAGCTTCGCCAACTACAACGCCCACGACCTGCTCCACACCCTGCGCTGGGCGCTCTCCCACTACAGCGACCGGCCCGCCTGGCGCTCCCTCGTCAAAGCCGCCATGAGCGGCGACTATGGCTGGGAGAGATCGGCGCGGCGCTACAGCGAACTATACGACCAACTCGTCGTCAAGGAGGCCGCCCATGCACATCGACAAAGAAGAATTCCAACGGCAGTATCAGGACAAAGTGGCGCAGCTGCACGGCAAACCGCTCGAAGAGACGACCGACGGCGAGAGGTACCAGGCGCTCAGCAGCCTCATCCGGGACAGTATTGGCCGGCGGTGGCTGCAGTCGCGCAGCCGCCAGCGCCAGGAGAAGCAGGTCTACTACCTGTCTATTGAGTTCCTCCTCGGCCGTCTCACCGACATGTACCTTATCAACCTCGGCATCCGCGACACCGTCGCCGCCGCCCTCTTCGACCTCGGCGTCGACCTCGGCGCCCTCCTCGACAGCGAAGAAGACCCCGGCCTGGGTAACGGCGGCCTCGGCCGCCTCGCCGCCTGCTACCTCGACTCCATGGCCGCCGAAGGGCTTCCCGGCCACGGCTGCGGCCTCAGGTACCGCTACGGCTTCTTCGAGCAGGGCATCGTCGGCGGCCGGCAGATCGAAGTCCCCGACGACTGGCTCAAAACCGGCTTCATCTACGAATTCCGCCGCGAGGGCGAAGCCGTCGACATCCGCTTCGGCGGCGCCGTCGCCGCCGAACTCAACGGCAAGCTCCGCTACCGTCACGAAAACTACGAAACAGTGCTGGCCGTCCCCTACGACGTTCCCATGGTCGGCTACCGGAGCGACACCGTCAACACCCTCCGCCTCTGGAGCGCCGAGCCGCACCGCACCGACTTCATCTGCTCGGCCACCAATCGCAACGACTGCCTCAAAACCATCGAATACAAAAACGACGTCGAAACCATCACCAGCGTCCTCTACCCCGACGACTCCACCCACGACGGCCGGGCGCTGAGGCTCAAACAGCACTACTTCCTCACCAGCGCCAGCCTCCAGTCCATCCTCGCCGACCTGATCCGCCGGGACATACTCCTCTCCCGCCTCAGCGAGTATGTCGCCGTCCACATCAACGACACCCATCCGGCGCTGGCCGTCCCCGAGCTCATGCGCCTCCTCATCGACGAGCACGGCATGGGCTGGGACGAAGCCTGGAGCCTCACCGTCGCTACCATCTCCTACACAAACCACACCATCCTCCCCGAAGCCCTCGAAACGTGGCCCGTCGATCTATTCCAGGCCCTCCTGCCGCGCCTCTTCATTATCGTCAACGAAATCAACGAACGCTTCTGCCGCGAACTGTGGCAGCGCTACCCCGGCGACTGGGACCGCATCCGTTCAATGGCCGTCGTGGCCGACGGACGGATCCACATGGCCCACCTCGCCATCGCCGGCAGCCACAGCGTCAACGGCGTCGCCCAGCTCCACACCCGCATCCTCAAAGAACGGGTCATGAGCAACTTCCACCAGTTCTACCCCGACAAATTCACCAACAAAACCAACGGCGTCACCCACCGCCGCTTCCTCGTCAAAGCCAATCCCCAGCTCGCCGACCTCCTCGCCGAGACCGTCGGCCCGCAGTGGGTTCAGTACCCCTGCGATCTCCTCGGCCTGCTGCCTCACGCCACAGACGCGGCCTTCCAGGACAAATTCGCCGCCCTCCGCCGCTACCATAAAGGCAAGCTGGCCGCCCATATCAGGGACACCACCGGCCTCAAGGTCGACCCCGACGCCATCTTCGACACCCACGTCAAGCGCATCCACGGCTACAAGCGCCAGACCATGAACGCCTTCCACATCATGCACCTCTACAACCGGCTCAAGGCCGACCCCGGCATGGACATAACCCCCCGCGCCTTCATCTTCGGCGGCAAGGCCGCGCCCGCGTACCGCCTCGCCAAGCTCGCCATCAAATTCATCAACGACTTGGCCGCAGTCGTCAACAACGACAAGAGCATCAATGACAAAATCAAGGTGATCTTCCTCGAAAACTACAACGTCTCCCTCCTCGAACTGCTCCTGCCGGCCACCGACGTCAGCGAGCAGATACCCACCGCCAGCCGCGAAGCCTGCGGCACCGGCAACATGAAATTCATCATGAACGGCGCGGTCATCATCGGCACCCTCGACGGCGGCAACATCGAAATCCTGAACGCCGTCGGCGAAGACAACATCATCACCTTCGGCCTCACCGCCGACGAAGTCCTCGCCATCTACGAGCGCGGCGGCTACAACCCCTGGGATATCTATAACGGCGACGAGCGCGTCCGGACCGTCCTCGACCAGCTGGTGAGCGGCTTCCTGCCTGGCGGCCCGGACGAATACCGCCCCATCTTCGACTCCTTCCTCCACCACGGCGACCACTTCCTCGTCCTCAAAGACTTCGCCGCCTACGTCGACGCCCAGAAAGAGCTGGAGCGCCGCTACCGCGACCGCCGTCGCTGGCTCGACATGGCCATCCGCAACATCGCCCACTCCGGCAAATTCTCCGGCGACCGCACCTTCACCGAATACGCCGTCGACATCTGGCGACTGCGCCCCGAAGCCCCCGTCCGCTGCTACTGCAGCGCCGACGACGCCTTCGCCCGCGCCCAGAGCGGCTGCACCCTATCCCACCGCCCCGCCCTTCAAGCCACCCTCTCCAACGCCACATATAATTAGCGTCGTATCTGTTGTACTTCTTTTGGTCAAAAAGGCTTCGCGCCGTTGGCGGGTACGGGTGCAGCCACGGTAGCGAGCAAGGCGGCCGCTACTTAGCGAGAGAGCCGGTAACGACGGCCGGCGCGAGCCATGGACGGCGAGCGAGCCGCTATCGGTCAGGAGACCGTTAGCGACGTACGGCCAGTCGTCGGCGACGAGCTTAGTTCGCCCTGCATAGCGAATCGCACGAACCGCCTGCGCTACGCTTGTCGTTTTCGGCTCTCTGCTAAGACCGCCGGCGCAGCGTGTGGCAAACCCGAACCCGCCACCGGCGCAGCCATAGCACCGAAACAAGAATCAAAACAAGGCACAGGTGACGCATGGACAACGACTGGCTCCTCCACGACTCCCATAACAACTTCTACCGCAGCCCTTTCGGGGCTGTTTCTTGTCGCACGCCCGTCACCCTCCGCCTCGCCGTCCGCACCCCCGACCGGCCCGACGCCGCCCTCCTCCGCGTCTGGCAGGACGGCAAGGGCGACAGCGACATCACCATGGCCCTGTGGCGCGAAGAAGGCGACAGCCGCGTCTACCAGGCCGAAATCGCCGCCCCCGCCGCCCCCGGCCTGTTGTGGTACTCCTTCCTCCTCCACCGCCACGGCCGCACATTCTACTACGGCAATAACCCCGCCCGCCGCGGCGGCCGCGGCCAGATCTACGACTACGCCCCGGCCGCCTGGCAGATAACCGTCCACCGGTCGGACGCCAAAACGCCGCAGTGGCTCAAGGACGCCGTCATCTACCAGATCTTCGTCGACCGCTTCTATAACGGTAATCCGGACGGCGCCATAATGACCCCCCCGAAGGCCAGCCTCATCCATCCCTACTGGGACGCCATCCCCTTTTACGTCCGCGACATGCGCACCGGCGCCATCTTCGCCTACGACTTCTTCGGCGGCAACCTCAAGGGCGTCCTCGCCAAGCTGCCCTACCTCCAGGACCTCGGCGTCACCGCCCTCTACTTCAACCCTGTCTTCGAGTCGCCCAGCAACCACAAATACGACACCGGCGACTACAAAACCATCGACCCGATGTTCGGCGACAACGCCGAGTTCGCCGCGCTATGCGCCCGCGCCGGCGAACTCGGCATGAAGGTAATCCTCGACGGCGTCTTCAGCCACACCGGCAGCGACAGCATCTACTTCAACCGTGACGGCCGCTACCCCGGACCGGGAGCCTACCAGTCCAAGGATTCGCCCTACTACAAATGGTACCGCTTCAGCCACTGGCCCGATCAGTACGAATCCTGGTGGGGTATCGGTACGCTGCCCAACGTGAACGAACTGGAGCCCTCCTACGTCGACTACATCATCGAAGCCCACGACAGCGTCGTCCGCCACTGGGCGCGGCTCGGCGTCAAAGGCTGGCGTCTCGACGTCGCCGACGAACTGCCCGACGAATTCATCGCCCGCCTGCGGGCGGTGCTCAAACAGGAAGACCCTGACGCCGTCCTCATCGGCGAGGTATGGGAAGACGCCTCCAACAAGGAGAGCTACAGCCACCGGCGGCAGTACTTCTGGGGCGACGGCCTCGACGCCGCCACCGGCTACCCCTTCCGCGCCATCCTCCTCGACTTCGCCCTCGGCCGCAGAGACGCGCAGGAAGTTCACGCCGCCCTCATGAGCCTGTACGAGAACTACCCCCGCGAGAACTTCTACGCCGCGATGAACCTCCTCGGCAGCCACGACGTGCCGCGCGCCCTCACCCTCCTCGGCGAAGCCCCCTCCCCGGACAAGATGACCATCATCGACCAGGCCCGCTACCGCCTGCCGCCGGAGCAGCGCCGCCTCGGCCTCGCCCGCCTCAAGCTCCTCGCCCTCTTCCAGATGACCTTCCCTGGCGCCCCCTGCGTCTACTACGGCGACGAAGCCGGCGTCGAAGGCTACACCGACCCCTTCAACCGCGCCACCTACCCCTGGGGAGCGGAAGACGGCGACCTCGTCGCCTGGTACCGCAAGCTGACCGCCCTCCGCCACCGGCACGCCGTCCTCCGCGGCGGCGAGTGGCTGCCCCTGTACGCAAAAAGCGACGTCTACGGCTACATCCGCCGCATCGGCCGCGGCCGCGACGCCTTCGGCCGCCCGGAAAAACCCAATACCGCCATCATTCTCCTCAACCGCTCGCCCCGCGAGCCTGTCCGCCTCGACCTCGACATCAGCGACTACGCCGCCGGCGAACTCTACAACGCCCTCGCCGGCTACCAGCCGGTGGGCGTGCGGGACGGCAAACTAAGCCTCGTCCTCGGGCCGCTGTCCGGCGCCGTCCTCCTCAAGCGCCGCGAAGACCCGCCCGCCTTCGCCCGCGCCGCCGGCGTACTCCTTCATCCCTCCTCGCTGCCCGGCGGCGACCTCGGGCCGTCCGCCTACCGCTTCGTCGACTGGCTGGCCGCCGCCGGCCAGAAATGGTGGCAGATACTGCCCCTGAACCCGCCCGGCTGGGGCGGTTCGCCCTACCAGAGCGCCTCGGCCTTCGCCGGCAGCCCCGGCCTCATCTCGCCGGAGATAGCCGTCGACGAGGCCGGCTACCCCGCCTTCCTCGCCGAAAATGCCCTGTGGCTCGACAACTACGCCACCTACGCCGCCCTCAAGGACAACTTCGGCGGCCTCCCCTGGACGGAATGGGAGCCGGGCGCTGCCGAGCGCTATGGTCCGTCGCTCGCGGGCGACATCGAACGCCGCCGCCGCGAACAGTATATTTTCTTCGCCCAGTGGCTAGCCCTCAAGGCTTACGCCAACTCTAAAGGCGTTAAAATTATCGGCGACCTGCCCATCTTCGTCGCCGCCGACTCGGCCGACGTATGGGCCAATCGCCATCTCTTCCAACTCGATAAAGCCGGCCGGCCGCTGGCCGTCGCCGGCGTCCCCCCCGACTACTTCAGCGCCACCGGCCAATTGTGGGGCAACCCCCTCTACGACTGGGACGCCATGGCCGCCGACGGCTACCGCTGGTGGCGGGAGCGGCTAGCCCAGGCCTTCAGGCTGGCCGACGCCGTCCGCATCGACCACTTCCGCGGCTTCGAAGCCTTCTGGGCCGTGCCGTACGGCGAGGCGACCGCCGAACGGGGCGAGTGGGTCAAAGGCCCCGGCGCGCCCTTCTTCGCCGCGATGGAAAAACACTTCGGCCGCCTGCCCGTCATCGCCGAAGACCTCGGCGTCATCACCCCGGCCGTCGAAAGCCTGCGCGACAAGTTCGCCCTCCCCGGCATGAAGATCCTCCAGTTCGCCCTCGAAGGCGGCGACTGGCCGGACGGCGAGGACAACGCCGCCGTCTACACCGGCACCCACGACAACGACACCGTCCTCGGCTGGCATCGTCAAAGGACGGGCGACGACAGCGCCGACGGCTGGCGGTACATCGAAACAGCCTACGAGGCGGCCGCCTGCCTGGCCGTTATTCCCCTCCAGGACATCCTCGGCCTCGGCAGCGAGGCGCGCATGAACATCCCCGGCACGGTCGGCGGTCACAACTGGGCGTGGCGGTATAATGAAGGCGACATAACGCCGGAACTCGCCGCCAAGCTTGCCGCCCTGACGGCAAAATATGGCCGGTGACAATCCGCCCTCCCGCGGGCATACTAAATGACAGAGACATGCCAGAGAAAAATGCCAGGGGAAATGTTTGCTAACGCCAGACAATGCCAGAAGGGGAGGATGACCGCCATGACCCGCCATATCAACCGGAAATACGCCGCCAACGGCCTCTTAGTGCGCCCCGCCTTCCCATCAAAAGGCGAAACCGTAAAGGTCGTCTACAACGGCCTTCTCGCCAATAACGGTGCGGATCGGCTGTATGTCCGCTTCGGTTTCGGGGCCGCCTGGGAAGGCGCGCTCGATTACAAAATGGTGCGCACCGCAACCGGCTTCGCCGCCGCCGTGCCGGTGGCCGCGACCAATTCGCTCAACCTTTGCTTCCACGACAGCGCCGGCCACTGGGACAACAATTCCGGGGCGAATTATTCGATTGAGGTTTCCCATTAAAAGCGCCGCAGAGGGTATTGGTTAAAGGAAAAAGGCTTCCGGATTTAATCCGGAAGCCTTTTTATGGCGATGGGGGCGGGGGCGGTATTGTGGGCGGCTCTTTGGTCAGGCGGGGGCGAGCAGGAGGGCGAACTGTTCGGCGAGGTCGGGGTCGAACTGGGTGCCGGCGCAACGTTTGATTTCGGCCAGCGCTTCGGCCGGCGGTATGGCTTTGCGGTAGGGCCTGTCGTTGGTCATGGCGTCGTAGGCGTCGGCGATGGCCAGCATCCGGCATTCGATGGGGATTTTCGCGCCTTTGAGGCCGAGGGGATAGCCTTTGCCGTTCCACCATTCGTGGTGTTTGAGGATCCAGTCGGCGATGGGTTCAAGGTCGGGGGTGGAGATGGCGATGCGGTGGCCGATTTCGGCGTGGCTGCGCATGACTTTGAGCTCCCCCAGGGTGAGTTGTTCCGGTTTGAAGAGGATATGATCGGGAATGCCGACTTTGCCGATGTCGTGGAATTCGGCGAACAGGCAGAGGTCGGTGTGTTTGTAGTCGGGGAAGCCGCAGGCTTTCGCCAGCCGGAGGGTGAGGTCGCGGAGCCGGGTGGCGTGGCCTTCGGTCACGAAGTCGCGCACTTCGAGCGCCTTTTTGAGGGCCTGGACGACCGAGCTGCGGCTGGAGTGCTGGCTAAGGAGTTTTTCCCGGTACATGGAGTTGTCGGCTTCTTTGAAGAGGCCGTGGATGCTGAGCGTGGGGCCGGTGATGGCCGTACCGACCGAGACGCAGAGGGGGATGGTCGGGTTTTTACTGTTGTAGGCTTCGATGGTGGCGTTGATGCGTCCGCGGGCGGCGGCCAGCGAGGCTTCGTCGGCTTGGGGGAGGATGACGGCGAATTCGTCGCCGCCGATGCGGGCGACGACTTCGTCGTCGCTGAAGGGGTCGCGGATGAGGTCGGCGAGGTTGGCGAGCAGTTGGTCGCCGACATCGTGTCCGAGGGTGTCGTTGATGTATTTTAGGCCGTCGAGGTCGCAGATGATGAGGCCGACAGGCTGGAGTTCGGGGTTGGTGAGGCGGGCCATCTCGATTTCGAAGTAGGTGCGATTGTGGAGGCCGGTGATAGGGTCGCGGATGGCCTGGTATTTGAGCTGTTGCTCGATGCGTTTGCGGCTGGTTATGTCCCGGCAGCAGGTGACCGTCCCCAGGATGTTGCCCTGCTCGTCAATTATGCTTTTGGAGATGCTCTCCGCCCATACCCAATGGCCGGCGGCATGACGCACCCGGTATTGGGCGCCGATCGGGGCGCCGTTGTTCAGTATCTGCCGGAAATCGGCGCTGACGAATTCAACATCGTCGGGGTGGATGAAGTCGAGCATGGGTTTGCCGAGAACGGCGGAGGGTTGGTGGCCGAGCATGGTGTAGCAGGAGGGACTGACAAACTTTATAACGCCGGCAGGGTCGACCTGGACGACGATGTCGAGCATGTTGTCGGTGATGAGGCGGAGCTGCCGTTCTTTTTCGGCCAGCGCTTCCTCGGCGCCGGCCCGTTCGAGGATTTCCGCCTGGAGCTGGCGGTTGATGTCCATGAGTTCGGCGGTGCGCTGGGCAACTTCGGTTTCGAGGCCTTTCAGGAGGCCGTGCCAGGCGCCTTCCAGACTCTGCTGGTCGGAGATGTCGCGGCAGATGCCGAGGATGACTTTTTTACCCCGGTAGTTGATGAGGTCGGCGTTGAGTTCGGCTGGTATCGTCGCGCCGTTTTTCGCGACGAGGATCAAGTCCTCCCGTACGGCTTCCCCTTCAAGCAGCCTGGCCCGGACCGAGGGCAGCTTGGCCGCCGTTTCGGGGGTCATGACGCCGCCGGGGTAGAGGTCGATCAGTTCCCGGCGGGTGTAGCCGAGCCTCTCGCAGGCGATATCGTTTACATCCGTGAGGACGGCCGGTTTATCGGGGCCGTGGTATTCGACGACGAAGAGCAGGTCTCTGCTGGTGCGGAAAAGGAATTGGAGCAACTGGGCCGCGAACCCTGAGCGGTTTCCGGCGGCTGCGTGCTTGTCGGCAATCGGATGCTGCATACTAACCCCCTGAGCGCGGGATTAACGTTTATACCAGAATTCCGTTCGACATAAATCTACATTTTCCTGTCGCAGGTCCGGAAAACAGAACGGGGCGGCCTGGGCCGCCCCGTGGGAGAGATCATTTGTCTTTGGGGGATTCTTTTTTCGGGGGGGATATTTCGCCGGCGAGTTCGGCGCGGCTGTTTTTGGCCTTGGCGTTCTGGCCGCCCGGCAGGTCTTTGAAGCCCATACTTTCACCTCCGGCAATATAGTCTGTCCAGAATGCGCCCGTAAACACGCCTCAGGAGCGTTTTTTGCCGTTTTTGCCTACTCCCGCTTTGAATTGGGCCGGTTCGGGGTTACCGGCGCCGTAGCCTTCCCGCGCGTTGGCTCTGTCAGCCGCGGGGTCTTTTTCGGGGTTGCGGGGCTTGACCATTTTTTAGCCACCTCCTCGGCTTTTTTTCGGCGTTTTTGGCGGAATTTGTCTTGACAAAATAGGCGGTCGCGGGTTATTATTCCCCTATTACATATTTATTTACCGGACGGACGGGGGTAACACGATGAAGATTCGCGAGCTGTTTACCGGGAAACCGGTCATTTCGTTCGAGATTTTCCCGCCGAAGCCCGATTTCCCGCTCGATACCGTTTTCGCCACGCTGGAGGAGCTGAAGGGGCTAAACCCCGCTTATATCAGTGTGACTTACGGGGCGGGCGGTTCGAGCTCGGCGCGGTCGATAGAGATCGTCGATAAGGTGAAGAACGGTTACGGCATGGAGACTGTGGCCCACCTGACGTGCGTGGGGGCGACGGCGGCGACGATCGACGCGGTGCTCGACAAGTTGCAGGCTTTAGGGGTGGAGAATATCCTCGCGCTGCGCGGCGATCCGCCGGCGGGAGACGAAGCATATGTGCCGCCCGCGGACGGCTTCCCGTACGCCAAGGATCTCGTCAGGCACGTGCGGGGTCGCGACTGTTTCAGCGTGGCGGCGGCGGCTTACCCCGAGGGGCACCTGGAGTGCCGCGACGTCGACCAAGACGTGGAATACCTGCGGCTGAAGGTGGAGCAGGGGGTCGATCTTCTCATCACCCAGCTGTTTTTCGACAACGCGTTTTTTTACAGCTTCATGGACAAAATCCGGCGACAGGGGATCGCCTGCCCGGTGGCGGCCGGCATCATGCCTGTGCTGAGCGCGTCGCAGATAAAGAGGATAACGTCGCTGTGCGGCTCGGCCATCCCGGCGAAGCTCTCGGCGCTGATGGACAAATACGGCGCCGTGCCGGCCGATATGGAGAAGGCGGGCATTGAATACGCCTCGGAGCAGATCATCGACCTCTTAGCGAACAAGGTGGACGGCATCCACCTGTATACGATGAATAAGGCGAAGCAGACGAAGCAGATCATGGAGAATATCGGCCGAGCGTAGCGCCGAAGATAAAAAGCTCCCGGACGAAAGTCCGGGAGCTTTTTGAAAAATAACAAACCAGTAAAATGGAGAGGGTCCGGCGCACCTCGCCTCCACCATGCAAATCCGGAAAAGCCGAAAAGCCGCGTAGTACGCGGCTTTTTTGTTGTTTGTGGTTTTGGTGGTGGAGGTGGCTCCACCAACTGCCGTGATTATCCGATTATCCGTGAATCGGTGTTCCGCAGTTTTTTATTACGGCCTGCATTTCGGCGCTTAGCTGGATGACAAGTTCGGCATTGTATGCCCCGCTGGGAGAGTAAGGCGGCGCGCCGGCGAATATTTCATTAGCCGCAATGCTGTAGGCGCGCGATATGGCGGCCGGCGAGCCCGGCGTGACTGCCGGGTCGACATTGGCGGCCAAAATCGAAAGCGAGTTGTCACTGTTGCGGACAATATCGAAAATACGAAACTGCTGGGGGAAATCTCTCAGCGAGGCTGTTTCCACTTCCCAGAAACCGAGTTCGGGGCGGCTGGCATCAGGCGACGGCAGGGCGGTCACGGTGTTGTAGTGGCGATGGCCCGCCACCCACAGGATGAGATTCGGATAGGTGTGCAGCTTGGCGATCAAAGTCGTCTCGGAGGGCGAGGAGGCGGTGTCCCACATCGGTCCTATCCCGATGGGAACATGGGCGGCAATGATCATCAGCTTGCCATCGGCCTGGCCTTTGTCGAGTTCTTTCACCAGCCAGGCGAAGCGCTCCTCATCAAGGGCGCCGCTGGCGCCGTTGGCGCGCGTACCGAAGGCGGTGTCGTCGTTTTCGGTATCGTCAAGAACGATTACTCTGATCGGCAGGTTGGCTTTGGGTTCGAAAGTATAATTGGCCAAGCCTGTTAGGGCGCTGTCCCGCGGGAATCCATGGCCTACAGGTTCTGAAGCGGTATTGAAAAATTGGGCTATCCAGTCATTCTTGGCAATATGGCGGCGGTCAGGGTTGGCGGCAACAGTGGGGGGAGTGGCGAAATCAGCCTGCGGCCCTGCCTTGATGACATCCCCATATGGGGTCGAACCGTCAACAACGCCCATATAGTACCCGCGGGTGTCAAGAATCTTATCCGAAGTTATCTGTTCATCAATATTGAGGATGGATTCCCCGACCAAGGTCTGTTTAAGGTAATCATTTGGGGCGAAAACTCCTGACCAGAAATGGTCGTGATTGCCGCGAACCTGGTACCAGGGGATCGACTTATCAAGGCCGGCAGCCTGGAAGGGGCGCAGATATTCGGCTGGGGCGACCGATTCAGGGTCGGAATTGGGGTTGATATGCTTGCCGTCCAGAATATCGATATACCAACGCAGCTCATTGAACTGGGAGTTATTAATGGCATCACCCAAGAAGAGACCGAAATCGATGGCCGCTTTCTTATGCAGCGCGTTGACCGTCTGAACGGCGGCATCCAGAACATGTGTTGTATAAAGAATGACCGGCGAATACGCCGACGACATGCCGGGCTGGCCTTTAAGGCCAAAGTAAATGGTCTGGGCCGGCGACTGCATATCGGTAATATGAATGTCGGTCATGGTAAAAAACCGCAGAAGGGTGGCCGCGTTTTTGACTGATGAGCTGCTATAGGCCGGCGGCATGAGATCAAGTCTTTTTTGGAAAGCAAGACCACTGCCTGTCTGCCAAGCGCCGTAGCCATACTGCGAGTATTGGGAAACTTCGTTGGGAAGAGGCTTGGGCGAAGCAGCCGGCACGGCGACAGGAATAACGGTACGTTCCAGGGTGGTGAGAACCTTGGCGGCTATTGGGTAGCTTGCCCCGGCGGATTGATTGTCTAACAAAGACTTATTCGCAAGCAGCTGCTCAGCCCAGGCCGGCCGGACGGGAAGGGCGCTGAGCGCCGCCAGCGCAAGTCCGGTCTTCTTCAAAAATTTGCGCCGTGAGAACTTAGAGTTTTTCATCAAATGTCCTCCTCAAAAATGTAATGCTCCTGTATTTGAGACAGATTTATGGTGCAAACTTCCGGGCCTTGCTCTAATTAATAGACAGTAATTTTCTTCATGGTACTAAAATCGACAGCTTTTTATCAACTGAACAAGGACAAATCGCAGGTTTTTGAGGAGGTTTGACGAAATTAAAAAACCATGCGTCTGTTGACACATGGTAAGCAGGGCTACTTATTATGCAAAAGATTGTAAAAAGACGCCCGGGTCGTATTTTTATAGGTCCGGCTGATGGGGATGACCGTGCCGTCACGAAGAACGAAACTATCGCTGGCGTATTCCTCGATATACAGGAAATTCACGACAAAACTCTGATGTGGCCGGAGCCACATTTTTGACGGATGGCTTTGGGCGAATTCATCCAGTTTGGTATAAACGACCAATCTTTCAGCTGGCGCTGCTAGAACAACCTCCACCTGGTTCCTGCGGCTCTCCAGATAAAGGATGTCGTCAATCGGGATTCGCCGCTTTACGCCGCCGCTGGTGACAGCGATGGTTTCTTTGGCCAGGCGCTGCAATTCGTCAATCGTTTTTTGCAAACAGGCGGTCACTTTCGCCGTGCTCAGCGGTTTTACCAGGTAGCCGGAGGCATTTACCTCGTACCCTTCGTAGACATACTCCGTGGAACTGGTCAAAAACACGATTTTGACCAGCTTGTCCCACTGGCGGATTAGGCGTGCGCATGTCATGCCGTCCATATCGCCCATATCGCCCATGATGATGTCCATAAATACGATGTCAAACCGCAATCTTTTGCTTTCAATGGCCGAGATGAATTTTTCCGCGCTGTCGTAGGCGAAAACGGTGCCGTTGATTTGCTGACTCTTTAAGAAGGATTCCAGCGTAGCGCATATTTCATTTCGTTCAGCATTGTTGTCTTCACAAACCGCGATTATCAACATAGTCTTCACCATAACCCTCAATAATACTTCAACCTAGCCGCGGCAAGCGGCAGAGCGAAAAACAGCGGACTATATTAAGCGATAACAACGGGTATTTCGTAGTTTGGCGAGGTTTTATGCAAGAATTTACGGCAATTTTGCCGCCTGTATTCACCTTTATCTTCCTGGTAACGAATATTTTGCTTACTTATATTTTCTTAACACCAAGGGGCCATTGGGGGGGCCATATTATGGCCTTCGCTGTTGCCTGGGCTGCCGAACACTTGCTGCGCAGTTTGCTGCAAGCGGTAATTCTTGATCCTTTTTTGCTCAGCTATATAGTAGGCTTATTGTATATAGTCCCGATTGCGCTGATTTTTAAAGAAACACTCCAGGCTAAGCTTTTTGTTTTCTTTTTGATTTTCTCCATGTCGCAGTTTTTCATCCTTATCTTCTTGTTCTTAGAACAATTGGTTTATAACCAAATAGTATTCATCTTCATGCTGATGGGAGCTCTGCTTGAACTGGCATCGTTACCGTTAATAAGAAGATATGTAAAGCCGCTTGTCCGAGATATTATTGATATCATAAGCCGGCAAAATCCCAGTTTCACTTTTTTCCCCGTTTTGGCGTTCATATTAATGTCGTTTTATGGTGTGCGCGCAAACTCATTGGTGGCCAATTTTATTCCCCTGATATTAAGCACGCTATTGCTGGCCTTTGCCTATTACCTGATAGCAAGATCCATCGACCAGACCAAGCGGCACCAAGCGCTGGAAAAACAATTGGCGCTGCAGCGCGATCACTATCAAAATCTCTACAACAGTATTGCCGATACCAAGGCAATTCGCCACGATTTGCGCCATCATCTGGCGACACTCACCGAGTTCCTGGGTAAAAACAATGCTTCCGCTGCCCGGGAATATTTAAACCAGTTAAGCAGCATCTATGACGACAGTTCCCTTCCCAGCGTGTGCAGCAACAAATCCGCCGATGCGCTCATTGCTCATTATCTAAAACAGGCTAAGCAGCTGAACATCGCCACCGTCACCGAGCTGAACCTGCCTGACGGCCTGGGTATCGATGAACTGGATCTATGCGTTATTCTCGGCAACTGTCTGGATAACGCCATTGAAGCCTGCAGTAAAATAGGCGGCGAGGAGTCGCGCTATATCGATATAAAGAGCGAAATAACCAAAGGACATTTATTAATTACCATAACCAATTCTTTCAATGGCCTTGTTTTGCCTCGGGATGGGGATAGGCTGCTCTCTACAAAAAAAGGTGCGGACCATGGAATCGGCCTTTCCAGCGTGAAAGCGCTGACGGCCAAGTATGCCGGCCACTTTGACAGTTCTTTCGACCAAAGGATTTTCAAAGTGTCGGTGTCCCTCAAGTTGCCGAAAAACCTTGCGGCTTCCGGGTAACGCAGCCCACGAAAAAGAAGAACCATGCATTATGATGCATGGTTCTTCTTTTTCGTCAATTCTCCTCGAAAACCTGCGGGTTCTACTGGGCTTGTTGATAAAAATATGTCGTAATAAGTATGCTGATGTAAAGATGGGCATTAGTAGAGGAGAGTGTATATGCGTATAAAGAAAATTATCCTGGTAGTTATTGCCCTCCTGTTTAGTTTCACCTTTGCGGCCCAGGCGAATGAAAAAGAGGCTATCGATTACTCAAAGCCTGACCGTTGGCTGGCTTTACCTGCCGCTGTGGAAAAAGAGGTGGATGTATTCTTCCTCTACCCGACAGCCTGGCAAAAGGTCGATAAAAATGAGCCGAACATCTGCGAGATTGATAACAAGTCGATGGTGCAAGGCGCAAAGGCAGCACTCGGCAGACAAGCCACCGCTTTTGAACCCGTCGGGAATATTTACGCTCCTTATTACCGGCAGGCAGATGCCGCATATACTTTATCTTTGTCTGCCAACGAGCAAGCTGCCGTCCTTGGCGGTCTGCCGAAAGCCGATGTGTTTGCTGCGTTTGACTATTATATCGAACATTATAATCAGGGCCGTCCGTTTATCTTAGCCTCGCATTCCCAAGGCTCGGACCTGATGTTGCTTATTTTGGCGGAATATATGAAAGAACATCCCGCGGTGTATCAAAGAATGATCGCGGCCTATGTGATCGGTTATTCGGTTACCGGGGACTACCTGGCGAAAAATCCGCACCTGAAATTTGCGCAAGGCCCTGACGACACCGGAGTCATCATCTCCTATAACACGGAAGCGCCTGTGATCAAGGGCAAAAATCCGGTCACATCGCCTGGCGGCATTGCGATAAACCCGATAACCTGGACCACGGATGAGACCTTGGCAACCGCAGAGCAAAGTCTCGGTTCGAGGCTGCTCAATAAGGCCGGAAACTGGGTACCGGTAAAAAATTATGCCGATGCCCGTGTCGACAAAGCCAGAGGGGTGATCATCTGCAGCACCGCTGACGTCAAAACATTTTCGCCGGGAAATGATGTATTCCCCCAAGGGGTTTACCATAGCCTGGATTATCCGTTTTACTACTATAATCTCCGGGAAAATGCCGCGAAACGGACGGGAAAATACCTGGCTCTGCAGGCGGCTACTGAGTAGCTGCGAGGGTTGATACATCGATTGTGAGCGGGGTTGTTAAAGTGGGATTTGCAGGGCCTTGTATCGCCTCCACCATGTAATTACTCAAGGATTGATGAGAGCCCACGAATTTCGTGGGCTCTTGTTGTATAAGAAAACATGGATAACAAAGGGTGAGCGTTTCGGCATTGGGTGCAGCCCCCTTCAAGCGGAGACGACGGCCGCTACTTAGCGAGGGAGCCGGTAAGTGCGCCCCTCTTAGCGCTTCAGCGGTTAGAGGGGCGGCCTGCCCCCTGCGGGTACAGCACCGCACGAGCCGCCATGGACGGCGGCGAGAACCGACAAATGAACATGGACGTGAATTTGGCGGTGGTGCGGTGCTGTCGGCGATGAGCTTAGTAAGACCGCCGCCCGCAGTGCGTGGGTGACCCAATGCCGGGGAACAGCCGACCGCCCTGTAACGGTTGCGCTGAGCCGTTCTGCATGGAAATAAGGGAGACCGCCGTGTGGCGGTCTTCTTGTGCTATTCCTGTGTACCGGCAATCAGTTCATTATTTTTTCGGGCCGATTTTCCTGTTGCCGGCGTTTTTGACCATGGTCGAGGCGCGGCTGGATTCCTGGCCGTCTTTGTCGTGCTGTTCGCCGCTGTTTTTCATGTTGTTATCCCTCGTCGCTTTCGGTGGTATTTTCCTTGGGGATGGCGGTCACTTTTGCGGTGGGCGGGAAGACGGCGGTGGCTTTGGGGTTGGAGAGTAGGTCGGCCTGTTTGCCGCCCCAGGGGGCGTGGCCGGGCTGCTTGCCGTCGCGGCGTTGTTTGTCGGTGATGTTGACGTCGACCATTTCGTCACCTCCGGTGGTTTTTGAGTGGGGTTAGGGCTCTGTCCTGTTAATGAAATCTACGTACGGATATACGGTCGGGGTGGAGTTCTGCGTTTTGCGGTCGGTGGTGGTGACGGCCAGCGGGTCGTTCTGGTCGGGGGTGGTCGGATTTTTTTCGTCCATTGTCGTTCCTCCCGGCGATGTTGTGCGGAGGCGGCTCGGCCGCCTTCCGGTGTTAGTTTTCCCGGAATGCGGCGAGAAATGAAAAAAACCGGCGCGATTGGCGCCGGTTTTTGTTATTATCAACGGTCTTTGAAAATGCTTTTGACGTATTGTGCGGCAAAGGTAAACCCGTACAGGAAGGCGAGCATGAGGACGGCGGGGAGGACGCCTTCGCGCAGGAGGACGGGGATGGCGCCGATGCCGTAGCCGGCGACGCGGAAGGCGGTGGCGTGGCGCTCGGTTTTGCAGGCGGGGGTGAGGGCGGCGATGTGGAAGAGGGCGCCGTAGATGAAGTAGCGCCACCAGTAGTCGGAGAAGGAAATGATTTCGGCCATGGCGTTCTCCCCTTTGGAAGATTTATATGATCATTGTACTATGGGAGCGGCGGGACGGGCAAGGGGACAATTACCCCGGCGGCGGACAAGGAAGAAGGGGGAGCGGGGGCGAAATATGCGGCTAAGATGTTTTGGAGGTATGAAGAGATGAGAGTACTTGCACTTATCGGTTCACCGCGGAAACTGGGCAATTCGGAGATTCTGGCGCGGGAGATGCTGGCAGCGCTGCCGGCGGAGACGGAGCGGGAGATGATCCGCCTGACGGAGCTTAATATCGGGCCGTGCCGGGCGTGCTACGCGTGCCTGCCGGCGGAGGCGGGCTGTGTGATAAAGGACGATCTGGCGTTTCTGCTGGAGCGGATTAAGGCGGCTGACGCGGTGATCGTCGCGGCGCCGGTGTATTTCCTCGGCGCGCATACGAGCGTGAAGGCGGTGGGCGACCGGCTGATTTCCATTCTGGCGAACAACGCGGAGTACGCGGGCAAGCGGTGCGTGACGGCGGTGTCTTATGGCATCCCTGGCTGGGAGGGGTATGGCCGGGAGATGGTGCTGAATTTCGCGCGTTTTCTTCATCTGGAGGTGGCGGGGAGCATGCTGGTGCAGGCCGCCAGCCCTGGGGAGGCGGCGCGGCCGGAGGTGCTGGCCGAGGCGCGGGCTTTGGCCGGGCGGCTGACGGGCGGCGGGGCGGATGTGTCGCTGCCGGGGGTGCTTACGTGCCGGGAGTGCGGCAGCAGCGTGCTGCAGATCGCTCCGAGCGGCGCGGTGCGGTGCGTGATGTGCGACGCGCGGGGCGAGCTGAAGGCGGCGGACGGCAAGGTGGCGATCGAGTTCGTAGACGGCCATGAGCGGTTTTCGCCGGCTGGCAAGGCGGAGCACGCGGCGCTGTTGGAAGAGATAAAGCGGCGGTATATCGCGGAGCGGGAGGAGCTTTTCCGGCGCAGGAAGCCATACGGGACGCCGGATTGGTGGGTAAGGCGATAAGGGGCGCGGAGGTGGGACTGTGAGGTTTTTGCATACGGCGGACTGGCATTTGGGCCGCATTTTTTATAATCTCCATCTGACTGACGACCAGGCATATGTGCTGGAGCAGTTCGTGACGCTGGCGCGGGAGGCGAAGCCTGATGCGATTGTGATCGCGGGCGATGTGTACGACCGGGCGGTGCCGCCGCCGGAGGCGGTGAGCCTGCTGGGCGAGACGCTGGCGAGGTTGGCGCTCGACTGCGATGTGCCGGTGATCATGATCGCGGGCAATCACGACAGCCCCGAGCGGCTGGGCTTCGGCGGGCGGGTGCTGGCGCGGCAGAAGCTGCATGTGGCCGGCCTGGTGGCGGCCGAGGCGGCGCCGGTGGCGGTGGCGGACGAGCACGGACCGGTGTATTTCTGCCCCATCCCTTATGCCGAGCCGGCGGTGGTGCGCGAAGCGCTGGGGGTGGAGGCGGCCGGGCACGAGGCGGCGCTGGCGGCGCTGACGGCACAGGCCTGTGCGGCTGTGCCGGCCGGCGCCCGCAAGGTGGCGGTGGCGCACGCTTTTGTGGCCGGCGCTCTGGCAAGCGAGTCGGAGCGGCCGCTGGCGGTGGGGACGGCGCCGACGGTGGGCGCGGCGGTGTTCGCCGGGTTCGATTATGTGGCGCTGGGGCATCTGCACCGGGCCCAGCAGGCGGGCGGGGCGCATATCCGTTATTCGGGGTCGCTGCTGAAGTATTCGTTTGCGGAGGCGGGACACGATAAGGCGGTGGCGCTGGTGGAGTTGGACGCGGCGGGGAAGGCGACGGTGGAGGAGGTGGCTCTGACGCCGCGGCGGGATGTGCGCTGCGTGGAGGGTTTTTTGGAGGAGATCATCGCCGCCGGGGCGCTCGACCCGCGGGCGGACGATTATATCGCGGTGAAGCTGAAGGACGCGGGGGCGCTGCTCGATCCGATGGGCAGGCTGCGCCGGGTTTATCCCAATGTGCTGCACCGTATTTTCGAGGATAAGGCGGCGGCTACGGAGACGGCGGCGCGGACCGATCACCGCCGCCAGAGCGAGGCGGAGCTGTTCGCGGCGTTTTTCGCGCAGGTGACGGGCCGGGGGCTGAGCGAGGCTGAGGAGGCCGCGGCCGCCGGGCTGATCGAGGCGTTTGGCCGCCGGGAGCGGGAGGTGGGGGCATGAAGCCGCTGGCGATTACGATGACGGCGTTCGGCTCTTACGCCGGGACGGAGCGGGTCGATTTCGGCCGCCTGGGGGACAGGTCGCTGTTTCTTATCCACGGTCCGACGGGGGCGGGGAAGACGACGATCCTGGATGCGATGTGTTTCGCGCTGTTCGGCAGGACGAGCGGGGCGGAGCGGGACGGCCGCCAGATGCGGAGCGATTATGTGGAGCCGTCGGTGGCGACGGAGGTGACGTTCGATTTCGCGCTGGGGACGGAGGTGTACCGCGTGCGCCGCGCGCCGGAGCAGGAGGTGCTGAAGAGGCGCGGGACGGGGACGACGAAGCTGCCGCCGGCGGCGACGCTGTGGAAGCGGACGGGGCAGGCGGCGGATGATGAGGGCACGGTGGCGGCGAGCGGGTCGGACCGCGTGACTGAGACGCTGGAGGGGCTGCTGGGGTTTAAGTATACTCAGTTCCGCCAGGTGGTTGTGCTGCCTCAGGGCGAGTTCCGCCGGCTGCTGCTGGCGAAGTCGGCCGAGCGGGAGGAGATTTTGGCGACGCTTTTTCAGACTGAGCTGTATCGCCGGATCGAGGAGTTTTTCAAGCAGGCGGCGAGGTCGGTGGAGGAGGCGGCGAAGGAGCTGGCCCGCAGGCGGGACTGGCTGCTGCAGGAGGCGGCGGCGGAGTCGGCGGATGAGCTGACGGTGAGGCTGGCGGGCGATACGGCGCGACTGCTGGCGCTGACGGCGGAAGCTGCGGAGGCGCGACTGGCGCTCGGGACCGCCCAGGAGAAGCTGGCGGCGGCCAGGAGGCTGGAGGAGCTTTTTGCCGACCGGGAGAAGGCGGCGCAGGCTCTGGCGGGGCTGGACGCGCAGGCGCCGACGGTGGACGGGGCGCGCCGCGAGCTGGCGCGGGCGAGGCAGGCGGCGCTGCTGGCCGAGCTGGCGGCGCTGGTGACGACGCGCGGCCGGGAGGAGGAGAAGGCGGCGGCGGCGCTGGCCGGGGCGGAAGGCGCGCTGGCGGCGGCTGCTGCCGATAAGGAACGGGCCGATGCGGCGCTGACGGCCGAGAGGCAGCGCGAGGGCGAGCGCCGGGCGGCGGCGGAGGCGGTTAATGCGCTGGCGGCGCTGGGCGGCAGGCTGGATGAGCTTGCGCAGGCCCGCGCCGGTCTCGTGGCGGCGGCGGAGCAGGATAAAGCGGCGGCTGCCGCTTACGACGAACTGAAGAAGGGCCGGGAGGAGGCCGCGGCCAGGCTGGCGACGACGCGGGAGCGGCGGGAACGGCTGCTGGCCGGGGCTTTCAGGGCGCCGGTGCTGGAGAACGCCGCGAAGGAGGCCGCCGAGCTTGTGGCCAACTGCGAGCAGCTGACGGCGCTGCGCGGCGAATGGCAGGCGACTTCCCGCCGGCATAAGGAGCTTGCCGATAAGGTGACGGAGCTTGAGCAGGCGCTGGCGGCGGCGAGAGAACGCTGCGCGGCGACCGACCGGAGGTGGCGGCAGGGGCAGGCGGCGCGGCTGGCGCGGGAACTGGCGCCCGGCGAGGCGTGCCCGGTGTGCGGGTCGCTTGAGCATCCGGCTCCCGCCCATTTTGCCGCGGAGGTGCCGGATACGGCCGCGCTGGAGGCCGAGCAGGCTTCGGTCCGCGGCCTGGAGGAGGAAGCGGCCGCCAGGCGCGCCGAGCTGACGGAGGCGGCGCTGGCGCTGGGCGAGGTGACGGCGAGGGGCAATAACCTCCGGGAGCTTGTGGGCGAGCGGGCGCAGGAGAGCGTGGACAGTCTGCGCCTGGCCGCCAGGGCGGCTGCCGCCGAGCTGGCGCAGGCGAGACAGGCGGCGGCGGAGCTGGCGCGGTGCGAGCAGCAACTGGCTGTTTATGAGCGTGAGGCCGACGACCGCGAGAAGGGCCTGACTGAGGCGGAGACGGCGGCTAGGGCCGCCAGAGAGACCGCCGGAGAGGCGCGGGCGGTGCTGGCGGAGCGGGAGAAGGCGGTGCCGGCCGAGCTGAGGGCGCCGGGCCGCCTGGAGGAGGAACTGGCGCGCGCGACGGCCCGCCGGGACGCTCTGGATCTGGCCTGGGAAGGGGCGCAGCGGGCCGCGGCCGATACGGCGACGCGGGTGAGCGGGCTGGCCGCGGGCCTGACGGCGGCGCGGCTGGGCATGGCGGCTGCCGGCGCTCAGGCGGCGGCGGAACGGGAACGGTTCGCCGCGCGACTGGCGGAAGCGGGGTTTGCCGATGAGGCGGATTTCGCGGCCGCGGGCCGGACGGACGCGGCGGCCGGAGAGCTGGAGCGGACGGTGGCCGAGTATGAGGCGGCGCTGGCGGTGGCCCGCGACCGCGTGCGACAGGCGGAGCTGGCGACGGCTGGCCTGGAGCGGCCGGAGGTCGCGGCGGCGGAGGCTGCGGTGGCGGCGGCGCTGGCGGCGAGCGAGGCGATGGTGGCCGAGCAGGCCAGGCTGCAGGAGGGCGTGAGCAAGCAGCAGGGGTGGCTAGAGCAGCTGAAGGCGATGGATGCGGAGAGGGCGGCCCGCGAGGCGGAGTACGCGGTGCTGGGCCGCCTGGCGCAGGTGGCGAACGGGCAGAATCCGCTGCGGGTGAGTTTCCACCGCTTTGTACTGCAGGCGCTGCTGGATGAGGTGACGGGGGTGGCGAACGCGCGGCTGAAAAAAATGAGCCGCGGGCGCTATGCGCTGCGGCGGATGGACGACCCGCTCCATAAAGGGATGGCCGGTGGGCTGGATATCGAGATCGAGGACGCGTGGACGGGGGTGGCCCGCCATGTGGCGACGCTGAGCGGCGGGGAGACTTTCCTGGCGTCGCTGGCGCTGGCTCTCGGTCTGGCCGATGTTGTGCAGGGTTATTCCGGGGGGGTGTACCTTGACACGATTTTCGTGGACGAGGGGTTCGGGATGCTGGACCCGGAGGCTCTGGATATGGCGATGCAGGCGCTGGTGGAGCTGCAGACGAGCGGGCGGCTTGTGGGGATTATTTCCCATGTGCCTGAGCTGAAGGAGCGTATCGAGGCGCGGCTGGAGATCGTGCCGACCGACCGCGGCAGCACTACGCGCTGGAGCGTGTGATGCATAAGAGGGGGAGAATCCGGCCATAATTTGCTGTAGCAAAGGAGGGGCCAGGATGAGCATGAAGATGAGCCGGGTGCCGGTGAGCGGGGTTTTCCTCGATAGCCGCGCGCCGGCGGTGACGGGCGAGTACGAGTTTACGGTGGACTGCGGGGCGGTGTATTTCGGGGCGGTTTATGACGACGACGGCAGCCTGCTGTCGGTGGATCAGTATTTTTACAGCGAGGATTTTTCCCGCGACGATATGGAGGAGGCGCTCGATACCGACGAGCTGATGTTTGTCGACGACCGCGATTTTCCGGTGAAGACGTATCTGCTGTCGAAGGAGGTGGGCGGCAGCGAGTGGCTGCGGTTCCACGCGGTGGTGCCGGACGGGATCGATCCGGGGTATTTCCGGCAGAAGTATATCGGGGGATGACGAGGGGGGCTCGGCGATGGCTGAGCCCTTGTACTTTATCGGCAGCTTTTGTCGAATGGTGCGCGGGGAGGCGCATGAAAAAGGGCGATGGACGATGTTGTGTTGAATAACGTCGAATAATGGCGAATGATATACGTGTTATGTCGAATTAAAGTGGGTAATTATTGTGATTATTTCCTGTATTTATAAGGGTTTATGTGATTATTTGCACAAATTGCCGCGATGGGAGGCGAATATTATGTCGTTTTTTTACGAAAACAATTTGCTGGTCGAAGGCAGGAAATACAAATACTTACAAGAATGATATTTATGACTTGGACAAGCAACGTTACAAAGGGGTTGACTGGTCGGTGTATTCGGCAGAAGCCTGGGACAACAAGGTCGTTTATCTGGGCCGGGAAGAGGATTTCGGCGATTTTTTCGAAACCGGCAAAGCGGGGATTATGCATCTTGACGCGATGCTGCAGGTCAAGAATCTCAACCGCGAGGCGGAGCGAATTTTCAGCCTGGAACGGTCGGAGGTCCTTGGCAAGCGGGCCGACGAGGCTTTCCGGCACTGCGGCGAGAAGTTTCTGAAGACGTTCGCCGTGTCCGAATATGAGGATTTTTATGCCGCGAACGTCAAACTGGCCATGCACGAACAGGCGGCTTTCGTCCATGTGGACAGCCTCAAGCTGCGCGACAGCGGCGGCGGGGTGAACGGGGTCATTGTCATTGTGCAGGATATTTCGGCGCTGAAGGCGACGCTGAAGCAGATTCAGACGACGCAGATGCTGATGTCGCTCGGGGAACTGGCGGCGGGAATAGCCCATCACGTGCGTGCGCCGCTGACGACGCTGAGCGGGTATCTGCAGGTAATGATGAACAGGGTGGAGGACGACCGCTGCAGTGTGCGCCGCGAGGTGCTGGAGATGCTGCTGGGGGAAGTTTCGTATATCAACAATGTGGTGAAGGAGCTGGTGCTGTTCGCCAAGCCGCCAGTCAGCAGGTCGCCGGGGGTGAATGTGAACAGGCTGCTGGAGGAAGCGCTGATGCTGGTTTTTAAGCAGATGGGCGGGGAGAATGTGGCGATCGACAAGCACCTTGCCGAGGGGTTGCCGACGCTGACCGCCGACGGCAATCTGCTGAAGCAGGCGATGGTGAATATCCTGCAGAACGCGATGGAGGCGATGCCGGAGCAGGGGACGCTGACGATCCGGTCGTGGCTGAACGCGGAGCTTAATATGCTGGTGGCGGCAATCGCCGATACGGGTGTCGGGGTGGGGCCGCAGTTGTTGTCGAGGGTGTTCGAGCCTTTCTACAGCACGAAGCTCGACCGGATTGGGCTGGGCTTGCCGACCGCCCACCGGATCGTTACCGAGCACGGCGGCTTTATCAACGTCAGTTCGGACGAGAAGACGGGCACGAAGGTGCACGTGTATCTGCCGATCTTCGACAACCGGAGGAGACGGATGGCCGGCGCGCATCAGCAGATTTTGAATCTGCAATGAGCTCTGAACGACCCAAATATGGAATATAGGCCAAGGATACCTTCATATAAAGTTAGTGGTCATTGTTAGCGGTCACTAACTCTTAGGAAGGGATGTCCTTGGCTTTGTCGCGTGTGGCGGTGCTGGCCGCGCTGGTTTTTTTCGTTTGCCTGGCGCCGGCGGCCGCCAGGCTGAATCCCGATCTGGCGTCGCCGAGCATTGTGCTCAATCTGCCCAGCAGGACGCTGGAGTTTTTCGCGGGCGGCACGTTGGTGAAGACATATCCGGTCGCGATCGGCAAGCCGTCGACGCCGTCGCCGCTCGGCAGTTTCGCGATTTTCGAGAAGGAGGTGGATCCGTGGTGGTTTCCTCCCCGCACAGGGGAGGTGGTTCCTTCGGGACCGCATAATCCGCTGGGGTACCGCTGGATGGGGTTCGCGCCGCTGTACGGCATCCACGGCACCAACGCCCCTTGGGCGATCGGCCTGGCCGTGTCGAACGGGTGCATCCGGATGCACGAGGCGGATGTGGAGGAGCTTTACGAGGTGGCGCCTTACGGGACGCCTGTGAGGGTGACTTACGAACGGTTCAAGATCAGGGTGGAGAGCAACGGGGAGGTTTCGCTGGGGGTTTATCCCGATATCTACGGCTGGCATGGGCTGACGGCGGGCGAGGTGCGGGATGCCCTCGCCGCCCGCGGCCTGGGCGATCTGCTGACTGACGGGGAGATAGCGGCGATGGTCGCCGAGGAGGCCGACCGGCAGGTGGTGTTCGCCCGCGTCCACAATGTGCGGGTTAACGGCAAGACGCTGGTGGAGCGGGCGGTGACGCTGAAGGGGGTTATGTATGTGCCGCTGTGGCCGGTGGCCGCGGCGCTCGGCGCGGGCGTGGCCTGGGACGAGGGCGGGCGGCTGGCGCGGGGGGCGAAACGGGCGGTGCCGGGGACGGTGATCGGCGAGCGGGTTTATCTGGCGGCCGCCGATGCCCACGCGCTGTTCGGCGGGCAGCAGGTTTTCCGCGAGGAGGAGAATGTGCTGGCGGTCGATGTGGTGAGCCTGTTCCTGAACGGCCGGCCGCTGGCGGGCGACGTGCAGGTGGTGGAGGGCGTGCTGGCGGTGCCGGTGACGGCGGTTGCGGAGGCTCTCGGCCGGAAGGTGGCGCAGGAGGCGGACGGGGCGCTGAGCGTGCAGGGGACGAAGGCGCCGGCGGTACTGGTCGGCGGGGCGCCGTATATCCAACTGACGAAGGTTTACGACGTGTTCGGGGCGTATGTGTACTGGAATCAGGAGGCGCGGAGCGTAGAATTGACTTATCCGTTCATAGAGAAGGGCGGGAACGATTAGTTCCCGCCTTTTGGTTTTGTTAGATTAAAGATTCAGGAGCGGGAAATCAGAGAGGGATTTGTGGGGGACTAGCCAATACTATAACAGTTAAGCTAATGATGTTTACAGGTGGTGTTTTTTATGTCCGGTAAGTTTGTGATAATCGACGGCAGCAGCCTGGTGCACCGGGCGTTTTACGCGCTGCCGCTGCTGGCGACGGCGGCCGGACAGTATACGAACGCGGCGTACGGGTTTACGATGATGCTGGTGAAGCTGCTGGCGGATGTGAAGCCGGACGCGGTGGCGGTGGCTTTCGACAAGGGGCGGGTGACGTTCCGCAACGAACAGTATGCGGAGTATAAGGCGCAGCGCAAGGCGACGCCGACCGAGCTGGCCGAGCAGTTCCCGCTGGTGCGGGAGCTGCTGGCGGCGATGGGGATCGCGGTGCTGGAGGAGGCGGGCTTCGAGGCGGACGATATTATCGGCACGCTGGCCTGCCGCGCGGCGAAGGGCGGCTATGAGGTGATCATCGTGACCGGCGACCGCGACGCGCTGCAGCTGATCGGCCCGGCGACGAAGGTGATGCTGACCCGCAAAGGGATTTCGGAGATGGCGCTTTATGACCGCGAGGCGCTGTATGCCCATTATGGGGTGACGCCGGAGCAGGTGGTCGATCTGAAAGGCCTGATGGGCGATGCGTCGGATAACATCCCCGGGGTGCCGGGGGTGGGCGAGAAGACGGCTACGAAGCTGATCGCCGAGTTCGGGTCGGTGGAGAATCTGCTGGCGAATATAGATAAGGCGCCGGGGGCGAAGCTGCAGGAGAAGCTGCGCGAGAACGCGGCGCTGGCGGTGCTGTCGAAGAAGCTGGCGACGATCGAGTGCAATATGCCGCTGCCGGACGCGCCTGAGGATTATACGCCGGCGCCCGATGCGGCGAAGGTGCGGGAGCTGTTTACGAAGTTCGAGTTCAAGAGCTTGCTGGCCAAGCTGGACAGCATATTCCCCGGCGCCGGGGCGGCCGAGGCCGCCGGGCCTACCGCGCCGCCGCCCGCGCCGGTGGCGGACAGGCCGGCGCTGGTGGCGGAGCTTGTGGCCGCCGCCCGCAGCGAGGGGCTGCTGCGCTGCCACGCGGTGACGGACGGCCAGGTGCCGGAGGTGACGTTCGCGGGCCTCGGGATGGCGGCGGGGGGCCGCACGGCTTTCGTCCCGGCCGGGACGGAGGGCTGGGGCGAGGTGCTCGCGCTGTTGGCGGACGCGAATGTGGGCAAGATAACTTATGACGGCAAGACGCTGACGAGCGCGTGCCTGACGGCCGGGAAGCCGCTGGCGGGGCTGACGTTCGACGTTTTCCTGGCCGCGTATCTCCTCGATCCGACGGCGAGCGATTATCCGCTGACGGGGCTGTCGGAACGGTATCTGGGGAAGGCGGCGGCGTGGCCGGAGAAGGAGTGGCGCAGCCACCCGGATTACGCGGCGTGGGCCGCGGCGGCATCGGGCGAGCTGAAGCCGGTCCTGGACAGGCTGCTGACTGAGGCGGCCGTGGACAGGCTGTATTACGATATTGAGCTGCCGCTGGTCGAGGTGCTGGCGGTTATGGAGCAGACAGGCATAAAGGTGGATACGGCGGGCCTGGCCGTGATGGCGGGCGAGATCGGCCGCAAGGTGGAAGGCCTGCTGGCCGATATTTACCAGATCGCCGGCGAGGAGTTCAATGTCAATTCGACGAAGCAGCTTGGCGTGATTTTGTTCGAAAAGCTGAAGCTGCCGGTGCTGAAGAAGACGAAGACGGGGTATTCGACCGACGCCGAGGTGCTGGAGAAGCTGGCGGGCGAGCACCCGTTGATCGATAAGCTGCTGGAGTACCGGGTGCTGACCAAGCTGAAGTCGACTTATCTGGACGGGATGGCGGCGCTGGTGAATCCGGCGAGCGGCCGGGTGCACACGAGTTTCAACCAGACGGTCACGGCGACGGGCCGGCTGTCGAGCTCGGACCCCAATTTGCAGAATATCCCCGTCCGTACGGACGCGGGCCGTAAGATCCGCGAGCTGTTCGTGCCGGACGCGGGTTACGATATGCTGCTGTCGGCCGATTATTCGCAGATCGAGCTGAGGATCCTCGCCCATATGTCGGGAGACGCCGGGCTCATCGAGGCTTTCCGGGTGGGCAAGGATATCCATACGGCGACGGCGGCCGAGGTGTTCGGGGTGAGCGAGGCGGCGGTGACGCCGCTGATGCGCTCGCGGGCCAAGGCGGTGAATTTCGGCATTGTGTACGGCATCAGCGATTACGGCCTGTCGCAGGGCCTGGGCGTGAGCCGCAAGGAGGCCGGGGAGTATATCGACAGTTATTTCGCCCGCTATCCGGGGGTGAAGCGCTATATCGACGAAATGATCGCGGGCGCCCACGCGAAGGGCTATGTGACGACGATGTTCGGCCGGCGGCGTTATCTGCCGGAGATCAACAGCACGAATTTCAACCAGCGGTCGTTCGCCGAACGGACGGCGATGAATACGCCGATCCAGGGGACGGCTGCGGATGTTATCAAGAAGGCGATGGTGGAGGTCTGCCGCCGCCTGAAGGACGCCGGGCTGAAGAGCCGCGTGCTGCTGCAGGTGCACGACGAGCTGGTGCTGGAGGTGACGGCGGCGGAGCGGGACAGGGCGGCGGCGATCGTCCGCGAGGCGATGGAAGGCACGGCGAGCCTGGCGGTGCCGCTGACGACCGATATCAAGTTCGGGAAAAACTGGGCGGAAGCCAAGTAGACGGAGGATATATATGCCGGAGATGCCGGAAGTCGAGACAATTCGCCGCACGCTGACCGATAAGGTTACGGGCCGGCGGATCACGGATGTGAATATGCTGCTGCCGCGCCTGGTGAAGTGGCCTTCTCCGGAGGAGTTCCGGGCGGTGGTGACGGATTCGGTGATTACGCGGCTAGATCGCCGCGGCAAGTATCTGCTGTTTCATCTGGACAACGATAAGGTGATGGTGGTGCATCTACGCATGACGGGGCGGCTTTATTATGCCGCGCCGGGGGCGCCCTCCGACCGCTTCACGCGGGTGGTTTTCACGCTTGACGGCGGCGATGCGCTGCTGTACGCGGACAGCCGCACGCTGGGGACGCTGTACGTGCTGCCGACGGACGAGCTGTGGCGCATTTCGGGTCTGGCGACGCTGGGACCGGAGCCGCTGTCGCCGGAGTTCACGCCGGAGTATTTCCGGGAAAGCCTGGCGGGCCGGCGGGTGACGATCAAGGGGCTGCTGCTCAACCAGAAGCTGATCGGCGGCCTGGGCAATATCTATGTGGATGAGGCGCTGGCGCTGGCGGGTATCCGGCCGGAGCGGCCGGCGGCCGACCTGACGGACGAGGAGGCGGCGCGGCTTTACGGCGCGGTTAACGCCGTGATCGCCCAGGGCATCGAACACGGGGGCACGACTTTCCGCGATTACCGCGACGGGGCGGGGCAGAAGGGCAGCAACCAGCATCACCTGAAGGTGTATGGGCGCAAGAACGAGGCGTGCAGTGTGTGCGGCACGCCGATCGCCCGCTCCGAAGTGGCCGGGCGCGGCACGCATTACTGCCCGCAGTGCCAGCACTGAGGAGGATAAGGGCGTGCGCGTTATCGGTTTGACGGGCGGCATCGCCAGCGGCAAGAGTACGGTGAGCAGGATACTGCGGGAGCTGGGGGCGAGGGTGATCGACGCCGACGCTATCGCCCGCGAGGTGGTGGAGCCCGGCCGGCCGGCCCTGGCGGAGATTGTCGCCTGGCTGGGAGGGGATATTCTGCTGGCCGACGGCTCGCTAAACCGCGCGAAGCTGGGCGAGCTGGTGTTTGCCGACAGCGCGGCGCGGGCCGCTCTGGAGAGCATAACCCACCCGCGCATCACGGCGGCGGCCAAAGAGGCGCTGGCGGCGGCGGAGCGGGAAGGCTGCGCTGTGGCGGTGCTGGATGTGCCGCTTTTGTACGAGGCCGGCTGGGACAGGTATGTGGATGAGGTGTGGGTGGTGTACGTGGATGCGGCCACCCAACTTAGCCGCCTGACGGCGCGGGATTCGCTGACGGCCCCGCAGGCCGCGGCCCGCGTGGCGGCGCAGATGAGCCTGGAGGAGAAGGCCCGCCGGGCGGATATTGTTATCGACAACAGCGGCGATCCGCAGGACACGGCCGTGCAGGTGGCTGCGGCGTGGCGCGGGGCGGCCGGCGGCAGATAGGCGACATTAATCGGTACCAACGAACATAGTTTATAGGGAGCATGGATGACGGAGTGATTATGTTGCGCAAGACCACTGTGGCTGTGCTGGCGCTGCTGGCGATGCTGGCGGCGGCGGCCGGCTTTATCGTGTACCAGAGCGACTGGTTTCAACGGGAATATATCTACCCTTTCCCGTACCGGGAAAAGGTGTTTTTCTATGCGACGGAGTATGAGGTCGATCCTTTTCTGATCGCGGCCGTTATCCGCACGGAGAGCAAGTTCGTCGCGAACGCCCGCTCGCCCAAGGGGGCGATGGGGCTTATGCAGATGATGCCCGAGACGGGGCAGTGGGTGGCGAGCCAGGTGGACCAGGAGGGTTTTCAGCCCGGGATGCTGAACGACCCGGATACGAGCATCCGTTTCGGGGCGTGGTACCTGGCGTCGCTGAAGAAGGAGTTCAGGGAGAACGAGATCCTGGTGCTGGCGGCGTATAACGGCGGCCGCGGCAATGTGAACCAGTGGATGCGCCAGATGGGCTGGGAGCGCGGCTTCCGGGACATCGACAGGATACCGTATAAGGAGACGAGGGAGTATGTGAAGAAGGTTTTATCGGCCCGCGAGCGGTATAGAGATTTGTATGGCAGATAAGGGGGAAGCGGCTTATTAGGTCCATCTGCGGCGTTGGCCCTGCGGGCGCTTGCTAGCGTACGTCCGAGTACGCGTCGCGGCGCGTCCTCGGTCCGCCTTGCAGCTGGAGCCTACTAAACCGCTTCCGGCAGCACATCATGGTGAACTTGGGAGGTTGGGTTTTGAGGTACGGGAGATATGTGATTGCCTTTATGGTGATAATTGCGCTGCTGGCTGTGGGCTGCGGACGCGAGAAGGCGGGGCGCCCGGAGGCGCCGGCGGCGCCGACGCCCGCGATGATGCAGCCGGGCGGGCAGCTGATCTACGGCAGTCTGCTGGAGCCGAACACGCTCAATCCGATGCTTTCCGACCTGGTGGCGACCGCCGAGGTGGGCAGCCTGGTTTTCAGCGGCCTGGTGCAGGTGAACGACAAGGGCGAGTGGCTGGCCGATCTGGCGAGCGATGTGCCGACGCTGCAGAACGGCGGCGTCAGCCCGGACGGCCTGACGGTGACGTATCGCCTGCGGCCGGGGGTCGCCTGGCACGACGGGCGGCAGTTCACGTCGGCGGATGTGAAGTTCACGTGGGAGCTGATAATGAACAGGCGGGTTAACGTGGTTTCCCGCGACGGCTATGACAGGATCAGCGCGGTGGATACGCCCGACGCCCTGACGGTGGTGGTGCGGTTCCGGCAGTATTACGCGCCGTATTTGACGCTGTTTACGACGATTCTTCCCCGGCATCTGCTGGCAAACGCGGAGGATGTGAATAAGGCGCCCTTTAACCGCGCGCCGGTGGGGACGGGGCCGTTCAAGTTCAAGGAGTGGCGCCTGGCCGAAGCGATCGTGCTGGAGGCCAATCCGGCGTATTTCAAGGGCCGGCCGAACTTGGACGGCATCGTGTACAAGATCATTCCGGACAGCAATATCATGCTTACGCAGATCAAGGCCGGCGAGGTGGATATCGTCAGCAACGTGGGCAGCGCCCAGCTGGATCAGGTGAGGGCGGTGAGCGGGGTGCGGGCGGTGATGACGCCGAGCATGATCTGGGAGCATCTCGATTTCAATCTTGACAACGCGCTTTTCCAGGATGCGCGGGTGCGGCGGGCGATAGCGCTGGCGCTGGACCGTCAGGCGATCGTGACTAATGTGGTGAAAGGCGCGGCCAGCGTGGCGACGGGCGACCAGTCGCCCCTGTCGTGGGCGTATAACCCGACGGTGAAGCCGCCGGGCCGCGACGTGGCGGCGGCGAGGGAGCTGCTGGCGCAGGCGGGCTTTAAGCCGGGGGCGGACGGGGTGTTCGCGAAGGACGGGCGACGCCTGTCTTTCAATCTGGTGACGACGTCTGGCAATAAGACGCGCGAGGCGGTGGCCAACGAGGTGGCGCAGCAGCTTAAGGAGGCGGGCGTGGAGGCGACGGTGCGGCTGGTGGATGTGCCGGCGTTTTTCGGCGACGTGCTCAGGGCCCGCCGCTTCGAGGCGGCGATGTTCGCCTGGGTGGCGGGGCTGGATCCCGATAATGTCAGTCTGTGGCATTCGCGCAATATCCCTGGGGCGGGCAATAATTGGCAGGGGCAGAATTATGCCGGCTGGCGCCATGCCGAGGTGGACAGCCTGACCGAGCAGGGGGCGCGGCTGGTGGATGTGGGGGCGAGGCGGCAGGCGTATCTGCGCGTTCAGGAGCTTTTGGCGCAGGAGGTCCCGGTTATTCCGCTGTATTTCCGCTCGAATGTTGACGCGGTGCGCGATACGGTGGTAAACTATAAGCCTAACCCGACTCAGGCCGGCAATCTCTGGAACGCGCGCGAGTGGGGCCTGACCAAAAAAAGGTAGCAGACAAGGTATTGACTGAGACAGGGGCTTGTGGTAAGATAATTTTGTCGCCAAAAACGGCGGCTCAAGGATGAAACGCGGTCGTGGCGGAACGGCAGACGCGCTAGCCTCAGGAGCTAGTGGGGGCAACCTCGTGGTGGTTCAAATCCACTCGACCGCACCATAAATCTTTGGGCTTCGGTTTTAGGCAAAAAAACAGGATATCCTTTTACTCGCGGTCGTGGCGGAACGGCAGACGCACCAGCTTGAGGGGCTGGCGGGGGCAACCTCGTGGTGGTTCAAATCCACTCGACCGCACCATAGGAAAGAAGAAGCTTACGGATTGTCCGTAAGCTTTTTTGTTTTGCAGGCGGTCTCCCGGCATATATGCCGGGAGACCGCCGTTTAGGCAAAAAAAAGAACGGTCCCCGTGGGCTCAGGCCCCGGGGACCGTTTTGATTTCGTTCATGAGGCGGGCGTCGGCGACGGCGGGGAGGACGCAGGAGGCGAGGATGCCGAAGACGGCGACGATGCCGGGGTCGAACTGGGTTTGGGCGTTGCGCCGGATTTCGGCGACGATGCCTGCGGGGGTGAGGGCTTTGCGGTAGGGCCGGTCTTCGGCCATGGAGGCGGCGGCGTCGGCGACGGCGCAGATGCGCGCGAGGTAGGGTATCTGGGTGCCTTTGAGGCCGTAGGGGTAACCGTCGCCGTCCCAGCGCTCGTGGTGGTAGAGGATGATTTTGTTGGCGGCGTCGAGATAGTCGTTGTTTTTGAGGAGGTCGTAGCCGAAGGTGGGGTGGAGTTTGACGGCTTCGTATTCTTCGGGGGTGAGGGAGCCGGGTTTGAGGAGGATGGAGTCGGCTATGGCGAGTTTGCCGATGTCGTGGAGAAGGGTGCCCCAGTTGAGCTGGAGGAGTTCTTTTTCGGAGAGGCCCATGTTTTGGCCGATGGACATGGCGATTTTGTTGACGAGGAGGGAGTGTTGGGCGGTGTTGCTTTCCCGCGAGTCGAGGGCTTTGAGGAAGCCCATGAGGGTGGAGACGTGAGCGGAGGGTATCTGCCGGCGGGAGGCGGTTTCGAGCTTTTCGATGAGCTGGCCGATGGTGTCGCTGGCGAAGGCGATGTCGGCGACGCGGATGATTTTGTCGCCGTCCCTGGTGAAGGTTTGGCCGTCGCTTATGCAGACCTGGTTGCGTCCCGCTTCTTTGGCGGCGTACATGGCCCCGTCGGCGTGGTGGAGCATTTGTTCGGCGGTCATGCCGGGCCGGTAGGCGATGAGGCCGATGCTGACGGTTAGCCGGCCGCCCGGCTGGCTGTCTTCGCCGGGGAAGCCGTGGGTGGAGACGGCCCGCTGGAGGCGAAAGGCCGCTTCGCGGGCTTCGTCCTCGCCGGCGCCGCGCATGAGGAGGAGGAATTCCTCGCCGCCGAAGCGGCCGAGGGTGTCGCGGCTGCGGGTGAGGCGCGTAAGGAGGTCGGCGAGCTGGGTGAGCAGGACGTCGCCTTGGACGTGGCCGAATTTGTCGTTGTATTTTTTAAAGTAGTCGATGTCGAGCATGAGGACGGAGAAGGGGGCGCTGTGTTCGTCGGCCACGTCGATTTCGGTTTTGAGCTGTTCGATCATGTAGGCGGTGTTGTAGAGGCGGGTTTTGGCGTCGCGGTCGGCGAGCCGGCGCAGGTCGTCGCGGGAGTGCTGCAGTTCGTCGACAACGCCGTAGATTTTCCGCTCGGCGGCGAGGACGATGCCGAGCGGGAAGCGGTATATGGTGTAGGCGATGGCGGCGCCGAGCAGGCAGAAGAGGCTGAGGGCGAGGAAGGAGGAGAGGAAGAGGTGGTCGATGCTTTCGACGATTTCGAGGGTGCCGTAGACGCGGTTGTTGTATCTGATGGGGGTGCGGGTGGTCATGTCGAGGATGGCGGCCGGGCCGGATTTTTCCTCGTAGGCGAGGACGCCGGTGTCGGTGAAGATCCGGACGGAGACGATGGGCTCGGAGTCGGGGAACCGGTGGGCGACTTCGAGGAAGCGCGGGATGTCGAAGTGCCAGAGTTCGGGGTTGTCGTGGATGGCTTGTTTGATGTTGTCGGCGAGGAGTTCGCCGCGCAGGTCGGCGGAACGGTGGCGGTCGCCGTAGCTGAGGGCAAGGTAGGTGGCGGGCATAGCAATGCTGATGATGATCCAGGTCACCACCGCGAGGAGGCGCATTCTTTTGGCGAATTGCCGGGAGAAGCCGATGCGGTCTATCACTTGGCTATCACCTATTGTAGCGGCGTACCGCCGTTGTCGGTTATGATGGTCTGGCCTTCAGGCGAGTGGACGAAGGCGATGAAGGCTGTGGCGCGTTCGCTGAGGGGGCCTTTGTGGATGAAGGAGAGCGGTTTGACGTAGGGGTAGCGGCCGCTTCTGATGTTGTCGTCGGTGGGGGCGACGCCGCCGATGGCGAGTGGTTTGATGCCGGCGTTGATTTTGATTTCGGCGGAGTCGGTGTGACCGAAGGCGCCCTGTTTGGCGCGGAGGGCTTCGGCCATGTCGATGTCGTGGTACATTACTTGCCAGCGTTTTTGGGCGATGGAGTCTTTTATGACGTCGGCATAGCCGGGGATGAGGCCGTATAGTATGATATTGGAGCTGTCGTGCATGCCGCGGATGAGGACGACGATGGGCCGGCCGTCGCGCCAGGAGGTTTTTTCGCCACGATAGATTTTGACGATGTCGTCGTGGCTTATGTCGGTGTCGGGGACGCCAGGGTGGGCGGCGAAGATTATGGCGACGCGGGCGTAGGGGATTTCGACGAGGCCGGAGGCTTTTTCGGCGTCGGTGAGGGGCCGGGAGACGAGGCCGAGTTCGAGGGCGCCGGCCTGGACGGCTTTGACGGCTCCGTCGGTGCCGATGCTTTTCGGCACTTCGACAGCGGCGGCGCCCGTTTTTTTGTTGTAGGCGTCGGCGAGTTTGCCGGTGATGGGCAGGTTGGTGCCTGAGCCGGCGACGATGAAGCGGCCGGAGGCGGCGGGCTTGGCGTCGGCGCCGGGTTTGGCGGGCGAGGGGGCGTTGCCTGCGCCTGAGCAGCCGGCGACGAGGATGAGGCTGAGGATCGCGGCGAGCAGGGCGTTGCGGAGGTTGCACATGTTGGTGCCTCCATGGGTGGGCAATTTTCGATAAAAACGGGCAAAATTGAACGTGCGTGTAAGATTAATATCTAAATTCTATGTATTATGACATTTGTCCTGCATGCGGATAAATTATCCGGGTGATGGACAGGAGCGCCGGGGCGGGGGCAACATCGCGGCGGCAGGCAGCGGCGGCGCTCCGGGCGCTTTTTTGCGGGGATTTGCCGGGGCTGTACTAAAAGGGCGGGCTGGCGTATAGGATAGTAGCAAAATGGCGGAAGGGTGATGGGTGTGAAGAGACTGGTTACGGTGGCGGTGCTGGTGGCGGCGCTGGTATTGGCGGCCGGGACGGCGCTGGCCTGGCACGCGCCGGTGGAGGGGGTGCCGGCGGCGCTTGCGCAGGGGAATGTGCGGGGGTATTTTATCTGGCACGACAATGACGGCATGCATATGAGGGTGCATACGAAGATGTTCGCGTTGCCGTTCAGCGGCACGATCAAGACTGACGGGCATTTTACGGCGGTCCACGGCAAGAAGCTGGAGTACGGGGATCATTTTTGGCTGGATAACAATAAGAAGGTTATCCATTTCAAGTTCCATACGGCCGGGGCGGTGGATGGCCTGGATTTTAAGGTGATGGGCGGCAACCATCTTACGTTCAGCCTGATGGTCGACGGGATGCAGGCGAATGCTGACGAGATTTTCCTCGGTCACGAGGGTTGGCGGCCTTCGTCGCACCAGTTCGCGCTGCGCCGCTGATTTTGAAGGGCAGGGGCAAAAAAAACTCCCGAAGAGTTTCTTCGGGAGTTTTTTGATTGCGGGATCAGACTTGGGTGGTGAGGAAGATCGGCAGGGTCATATGGCCAACCTGGTCCTGGAGTTCTTCGATTTTGTCGATGTGCTCGTCTTCGTCCTGGAGGATGTGTTCGAGGATTTCGCGGGTGGCGAAGTCGTTGACTTCGCCGGCGAGCTTGATGGCGGCGTTGTAGGCGGCGATGGCGCCTTCTTCGGCGGCGTGGTCGTTGGCGAGTTGTTTGGGGATGTCGGCGCCGATGTGGATGTCTTTGAGTTTGGAGACGATGGGGATGCCCTCGAGGAAGAGGATGCGGGCGATGAGCGTTTCGGCGTGTTTCATTTCGCCGATGGCCCGTTTTTCGAATTGGTCGTGGAGCTTGCTGTAGCCCCAGTTAGCGCACATCTCGGAGTGGACGATGTACTGGTTGATGGCTGTGAGTTCGTCGGCGAGGAGCGAGTTGAGGGTTTCGATAAGTTTCGGGTTGCCTTTCATGAGTTAGCCTCCCTTTTCTGATGGTATATTGATTATTATTATGCGTTCGGATTGGAAAAACCTTCTTGATTTTTAGTTGATTTTAGTTTATTTATAGATATTGTTTTTTAATAATATTTATTGTTGAGGCGGGGGTGTCGCCGACCGGAGGTCGACGAGCTTCATTATCGCCATGACCTGACGGACGGTGTTTTCAAGGGAGCCGGTGTTTTTGACGACATGGTCGGCGATCTGCCAGTGGTCGAATTCTCCTGTTGTTTTGGCGTAGTTTATCCTTTCCTGAACGGTGTCGGGGTTGCCGCCCTGTTCGATGACGCGGTCGATGATGGTGGCTTCGTCGATGAGGATGAATATGGATACGACCCGCTGCCCGAGGAGTTTTTTAAGCTGGTCGAAGCCGTTGCGGTCGACGCCGACGACGCAGATGGGGTTTTTTTCGAGTTTGCCCATTACTTCTTTTTTGCCGAGGCCGTAGAAGTGGCCGGAGTAGGTGACTTTTTCGATCAGGTCGGTGTTGGCGAAGGTGTCTTTGTCGATGAAGCGGTAGTCGACGCCGTCCTGTTCGCCTGGCCGGGGAGGTCGGGTGGTGTAGCCGACGATTTCTGTGACGCCGTATTTGGTCAGTTCCCTGGCGATGGTGGATTTGCCGCAGGAGGGAGGGCCGATAAGCGCGTAGGCGAGGTTCACGGGCGATCACCTCCGTTTTTGTTTGTTATCTAAATATTCTGTATAAAGCAGGGAAATTCCTTTTTTGGCTGATAAAGGAAAGGGGAAGGCGCGAGCCTTCCCGAAGGGGAAATATTTATCGGAGGGAAAAGGAGTCGTCAGTGCCGGCTCGACCACGAGAGGAAGAAGCTGTCGCGGTTTTCGAAGCCGCTGTGGTCGTCGCGGATGAAGATGAAGGCGCCGTTGTGCATGAAGCCGATGCTGACGAGTTCGTCGGCGTCGTTGTAGAAGAATACGCCTTCGTTAACGCGGTGGCCGCGGTACCAGAAGCCTTCGCCGTGACTGTCGTGCCAGCGGTAGGCCTGCAGGCCGGGGAACCGATCGTGCCAGCGGTGGTCGCGGATGCGTTCCATGCGGTATCTGGCCGGCGCGTAGTGGCTACGGTGCTGGTGCCAGCTGATGGTGACCGTGCTGTGTTGGGTGCGATGCCAGCTGCTGTTGTTGTATTTGGCGTGGGACCAGTTGTGGCTGCGCCCGTGGCTGTGTTTGGCGTCGGCGCTCGCGGTCGTCGCCAGGGAGAGAACCAGGACCATGAGAGTCAGGAGGAATATTTTTTTCAATTTGCCACCCCCTTTCCTTTGTTTCTAATTGTAGCCAGAATGTGTGACAAAATTATGACATTGCGCCAAAGAATGTAATACAAAAACTCAATAATAATCTGACAAAAGTTTAAAATATCGGGCGAGAAGAGGCAGTGTCCGCTGAAAAGGCTGACCGGCGAGGGGTGATGGGACGGCTGACCGGCGGCAGAGAGGTGAAGGGGCGGCGGCTATGGAAATATTATGGTGATTCTTGTTTGGAGGTGTCCCCGTTTGGAAAAACAGAACTGGTTTGTGCGCATGGGGGTGCTGCTGACGGTGCTGTCGGCGGTGCTGTATGTTTTGCATTTTATTATTTTCCGCGATGCCCATCATATTTTTATTTTTCTGCTGGAAGATATCGCGTTCGTGCCGGTGCATGTGGTGCTGATAACGCTGATTATCGACAAGTGGCTGAATTGGCGGGAGAAACAGGCGACAATCAGCAAGCTGAATATGGTTGTCGGCGTTTTTTTCGGCGAGCTGGGGACGGAGCTGCTGAAGCTGCTGCAGATGTTCGATAAGGAGCCGGGCGATGTGGCGGCCCTTGTCAGGGTGGATAAGTCGTGGCAGGACAGGCGTTTCATCGAGGCCAGGATGATGCTGGCCAACTGCCGCATGGATATGGACAGCAGACAGGGGGATCTGGCGGCGCTGAAGGCGCTGCTGGGCGTACACCGGAGGTTCCTGCTCACGCTGCTGGAGAGCCCCGGCCTGACGCAGTACGAGTCATTTACCGATCTGCTGCTGTCGGTGACTCATTTGAGCGACGAGCTTGAGCACCGGCCGACGCTGGACAATCTGCCCGCTGCGGATTACGGCCATTTGTCGATGGATATCAAACGGGCGTACCGGCACATGCTTGCCGAGTGGCTGCGGAATATGAACCACCTGCGGCGCGATTATCCATATCTGTATTCGCTGGCGTTGCGCACCAATCCGTTCGATCCCGAGGCTTCGGTTGTCATCGAGTCCGGGGACGGGGAGAAGGAGTAGGGGTGGCTAGGGTATGCGAATAAGGGAGGCTTGCGGGGTGACGCGGGATATTATCGCGGTGGCGCGGGGCGAGGCCCCGGCCGATCTGGTGCTGCGCGGCGCCAGGGTGGTGAATGTTTTCAGCGGCGAGGTGGTCGTCGCCGATGTGGCGGTGAAGGACGGGGTGGTGGCCGGGCTGGGCGATTACGCGGCCGGCCGGGAGGTAGTGGATGCCGGCGGGTTGTTCGTGCTGCCGGGGCTGATCGACGCCCATGTGCATATCGAGAGTACGATGCTGTCGCCGGCCGGGTTCGCGGCGGCGGCGGCGCCGCACGGGACGACGGCGGTGGTCGCCGATCCTCATGAGATAGTGAACGTGGCCGGCCGGGAGGGGCTGGATTATATGGCGGCGGCGTCAGAGGGGCTGCCGCTGGATATTTTTTATACGGTGCCGTCGTGCGTGCCGGCGACGCCGCTGGAGACGGGCGGGGCGGAGTTCGGCCCCGGAGAGGTGGCGGCGGCGCTGGCGGCCGTAGGTTCGCCGGGGCTGGGGGAGATGATGAATTACCCCGGTGTGCTGGCCGGCGACGCGGCGGTGCTGGCGAAGATTGCGGCGGCCAAGGGAAGGGGTCTGGCGGTCGACGGCCATGCCCCGCTGGTGCGAGGCCGGGAGCTGAACGCGTATCTGAGCGCGGGGATCGGCAGCGATCACGAGTGTACACTGGCGGAGGAGGCGCGGGAGAAGGCCGCTCTGGGGATGCATGTTATCATCCGCGAGGGGTCGGCGGCGAAGAATCTGCTGGCGCTGCTGCCGGCGGTTACGGAGCGGAACGCGGCCTGTTTTTCTTTCTGCACCGATGACCGCCACCCGGCCGACCTGCTCGGCGAGGGGGAGATCGACAATGTGCTGCGCCGGGCGGTGGCGGCCGGGCTGGACGCGGTGACGGCGGTGCGGATGGCGACGCTGCATCCGGCAAGGCATTACCGGCTGGCCGGCCTGGGGGCGGTGGCGCCGGGATACCGGGCCGATTTGGTGCTGGTGACCGATTTGAAGGATTTCGCGGTGGAAAGGGTTTATAAGGGCGGCCGGCTGGTGGCGGCGAACGGGAGGCTGGTAGTCGAGACGCCGCGACCGGAGGCCGGTAGGCTGGCGGATACTGTCCGGCTGCCGGAACTGAAGGGCCGGTTCGCGCTGCCGCCGGCGCCCGCGGGGGCGCGGGCGAACGTGATCGAGGCGCTGCCCGGTCAGGTGATGACCCGCCGGGTGACGCTGACGGCCGCCGAGGTGGCGGCCGACGGAGAGCTGGCGAGGGTGGCGGTGGTCGAACGGTACGGCCGGCGGGGCGATGTGGCGGTGGGGCTGGTGCGGGGGTTCGGGCTGAAGCGCGGGGCGCTGGCGTCTTCGGTCGCCCACGACAGCCACAATGTGATCGTCGTCGGGAAGAACGAGGCTGATATGGAGGCCGCGGCCCAGGCGGTGGGCGAGATGCACGGCGGGCTGGCGGTGGTCGCGGACGGCGAGGTGCTGGCGGCTTTGCCGCTGCCGGTGGGCGGGCTGATGACGAACGAGCCGGCCGGGAAGGTGGCGGCGGAGCACGCGCGGGTGGAGGCGGCTGCGCACGGACTGGGCTGCACGCTGCCTGCGCCTTTTATGACGATGTCTTTTCTGGCGCTGCCGGTGATCCCGGCGCTGAAGATCACCGACCGGGGGCTGGTGGACGTGGAGCGGTTCGCGTTCGTCGGGCTATGGGAGGCGTAGGGGAGGAAAAGACGGCCGCGGCCGAGAATTACCGGGGAAGTATAAGAGCCGGCAGGGATGCGGGGGTAAGGATGCCTGGTAAGTTGAAACGGCGCATGGCGGATTTGAAACGAAACAGGGGGCGGGAGCTGGCGGGGCGGTTTTTGACCGTGCCGCTGGCGCTGCTGGCCGCGGCGGCGCTGGCTTTCGGGCAGCGGGCGGCGCTGCCGCCGGCGGCGCCGGGGATGCTGGCGATGGCTTCGTTTATTCTGGCGGCGGTGGGGATGGCGCTGAGCGCCGGCTTCAACCGCAGCCGGGTTTTCGTTGTGCTGCTGCTGCTGGCGCTGGCGGAGACGGCGCTTGCCCTGCCGGTTCCGGCGGGGTTCGACGCCCGGTTGTACGAGGCCGCGGTTTTTTATTTCGCGGCGGTGCTGCTGCCGGTGAATATCCTGATTTTTTCGCTGCTGCGGGAGAAGGGGCTGTTTACGCCGGCCGGCCGGACGAGGCTGGCGCTGGTGGCGGGACAGGTTTTGCTGGCGGCGGTGCTGGTGGCTTCTCAGGACAGGGAGGTGGCGGCGTTTATCGGCCGCGATTCGCTGGCGCTCAAGGGGACGACGGCGCTGCCGCGGACGGCGGCGCTGCTGCTGGCGGCGGGGGCGGCGGTGCTGGCGCTGAAACAGTTCAGGCGTCCCGCGCCGGTGGAGGGGGCGTTTTTGTACGTGCTGCCGGCGGTGGCGGCTGCTTTTCATTTCCGCGAGCCGGCGGCGCTGCCGCTGTTTTTCGCGGCGGCGGCGGCGATGCTGACGGTGGCGGCGATCGAGGATTCGTATTCGATCGCGTACCGCGACGAGCTGACCGGTCTGCCTTCGCGGCGGGCGCTGCAGGAGGAGCTGGCCAGGCTGGGGGACAAGTATACGATCGCGATGGTGGATATCGACCATTTCAAACAGTTGAACGACAAATACGGCCACGATGTCGGCGACGATGTGCTGCGGCTCGTGGCGGCGCTGGTGATGGAGGTGGCCGGGGGCGGCCGTCCTTTCCGCTATGGCGGCGAGGAGTTCGCGGTCGTGTTTCCGGGGGTGGGCCTGGAGGAGGCGCGGCCGTGCCTGGAGGAGGTGCGGCAGCGGATCGCCGCGCGGGCGTTCGTGGTCCGCGGCACGAAGGCGGCGAAGCGGGTGTCGGTGGCGGTGAGCATCGGGGCGGCCGAGGGCGGCGGGCGGCAGGGGCTGCCGGAGCAGACGCTGAAGCGGGCCGACGAGGCGCTGTACCGTGCGAAGGAGCAGGGCCGCAACAGGGTGTGCACGTAAAAAACCGTTCCCAATTTTGCGAGGAACGGTTTTTACATGGGCAGACAGATTTTGCAGTGCGGCGGGTTTGCCGGCGTGGGATTAGGCGCGGCGGGGATAGCAGATGTAGGTGGGGGAGCAGGACCGGTAGGGGTAGCAGCGATAGGGGAAGCAGCCGTAGCGGGGACGGCAGTAGGCGAGGGCGCCGACGATGCCGATGGCGCCGATGGCGGCCAGGGGGAAGCAGAGGCGGGAATAGTCATCCGGGTAGTCGTCGCGCCAATCTTCGATTTCGGGGTCTTCCCAGAGGGGGTAGCGACGCGGGTACAAGGCAAGCACCTCCTTCGGTTGACGGGGACAGTCTTTTTTACATAATATGCTTTTCGGTGACGCTAGGTTCCGTCGCGCCGCGCCGGAGGTCGGGCTTCAAGGCGCGGGCGGGGCCGCCGAGGATATGGCGTCGGAAAGGGTGTTCGCAGAGGATAGTCTGGGTGAGGGTGTTGCGGGAAGTCTCCTGGATTTGCATTATATTACATAATATGTTAGTGCTTTTTCTTCAGTGTGTGAAAAGGGAGAAGAAGGAATAGGCGCAATCCGCTTGAATATATAAGAGTTGCAAGGCCTTATTTTATTAGGAGGTGTATTGATGGTCTGGCTTGGCGGATTGATTGTTATTTTGACGTTTGCGGCTATCATCAAACGGTATGAGACGAGGATGGTTCTTTTCTTGTCCGGGGCGCTGATGGCGCTGTTGTCGGGCAAGCTGCCGGCCGCCTTTACGGCGTTCAGCAAGGCGATGGTCAACGAAGGACTGGTGCCGGTAATCTGTACGGTCATGGGTTTCGCGTTCGTGATGAAGTATACGAAGTGCGATGCGCATCTCGTGCATCTGCTTGCGACGCCGCTGACGAAGGCGCGGTCGATTCTCATCCCGGGCACGGTGATTGTTACGTTCGCGATCAATATCGCGCTGCCGAGCGCGGCGGGCTGCGCGGCGGCGGTGGGCGCGATCCTGATCCCGACGCTAATGAGCGCGGGCGTGCATCCGGCGATCGCGGCGAGCGCGGTGCTGGCGGGGACGTGGGGAAGCGCGTTCAATCCCGGCAACGCCCATAACCCGTTCATCGCCAAGCTGGCGGGCATAACCGACCCGATGGTGGTCATCGCCGGCCACACGATGGCGTCGCTGGCGGGAGCCGTGGTTGTTGCCGCGGCGCTGACGGCGGTGGCGATAATCCGCAAGGAGGACCGCGGTTACGAAGGCGCGGCCCTTGTCCAGGGCGAGGCTGCCAAGTTCGAGGTCAACATTATCAAGGCGATTGTGCCGGTAATTCCTTTGCTGCTACTGGTTGCCGGCAGCCTCGGCAAGCTGTTCCCCAAGGTTGCGGCGTTTAAGGCGATTCACGCCTTTACGGTGCCGGAGGCAATGATCGCCGGCGTGTTCCTCGGTTTTCTGGTAAGTTATAAAAGTGTCAAATCCGATGATCTTTCGAAGCAGTTTTTCTCCGGCATGGGCGAGGCTTATGCGAGCGTAATCGGCATTATTATCGGCGCGGCGGTGTTCAACGAGGGGATGAAGCTCATCGGCCTGACGGGCGCGCTGATCGAGTTTATGAAGCATTCGGAGAGCATCGCGAAGATCGCGGCGACGTTCGGGCCGTTTATCGTGGCGGTGCTGTCGGGCTCCGGCGATGCGGCGACGCTGGCTTTCAACGGGGCGATCACGCCTCACGCGAAGCAGTTCGGCTTTGAGATTCTGCCGATGGGGTCGACGGCGTTCCTGACGGGCGCGCTGGGCCGGTCGATGTCGCCGGTGGCCGGGGCGGCGATCGTGTGCGCGGCGCTGGCGAGCGTGAATCCGATGGAGATTACGAAGCGCAACGCGCTGGGCATGGTCCTGGCGGCAATCGTAGTGATGTTCATTCTATTGTAAGCGACAGGAAAGGGGCCCGATCATGGACAGGAAGATCATTGAGCTGACAAATAAGCTGAAGGATAAGATGATTGAACGGCGGCGCGATTTTCACCGTTATGCCGAGGTGGCCTGGACGGAGTTTCGCACGGCATCAAAGGTGGCCGACGCTCTGACTGAGCTGGGTTATGAGGTGGAGGCGGGCGACGAGGTGATGGCGGCGGGGAGTATGATGGGCCTGCCGAGCGCCGCGGAGCTGGAACGCCATATGGAACGGGCGCTGACTCAGGGGGCAAATCCCGCGTGGGTGGCGAAGATGAAGGGCGGCAAGACCGGCGTGGTGGGGACGATGAGGTTCGCCAAGCCGGGGCCGACGGTGGCGCTGCGCTTCGATATGGACGCCAACGACGCTGTGGAGGCTGAGGAGGCCGGACACCGGCCGCACCGCGAGGGGTTCGCGTCGGTGAACAAGGGCGCGATGCACGCCTGCGCACACGACGGCCATACGGCTGCCGGCCTGGCGGTGGCCGAGGTGCTGGCGGCGCTGAAGGGCGAGCTGGCGGGCACGGTGAAGCTGATTTTCCAGCCGGCCGAGGAAGGGGTCCGCGGCGCGAAGGCGATGATGGACGCCGGTGTGGTGGACGATACGGATGTGATTCTCGGTATGCATCTGGGCGTTAATTTGAAGAAGACTGGGCAGATGGCCTGCAATACGGTCGGGTTCCTGGCGACGACGAAGCTGGACGCGGTGTTCACCGGGGTGCCGGCCCACGCCGGGGCGGCGCCGGAGACGGGCAAGAACGCTCTGCTGGCGGCGGCGACGGCGGCGGTGAATCTGCACGCTATTTCCCGCCACAGCCAGGGGGCGTCGCGGGTGAATGTGGGCGTGCTGCAGGCCGGGACGGGCCGCAATGTCGTCCCCGCGAACGCGGTGCTGAAGCTGGAGACGCGGGGGACGACGAGCGCCATCAACGAGTATGTGTACGCGGAGGCGGTGCGGATTGTCGAGGCCGCCGCGATGATGTACGATGTGAAGGTGGCGATGGCGGAGATGGGCGGCGCAGCCGGCTGCGAGAGCGACCCGGCGCTGGTGGAGCGCGTCCGCGAGGTTGCGGCGCGCAGCGGCCTGTTCGGCGAGATTTTGCCGGCCGGCAATATCGGCGGCAGCGAGGACTGCACGTTCCTGATGGAGCGGGTGCAGCAGCGGGGCGGCCTGGCGGCGTATGTGATGGTGGGGACCGCGCTGGCGGCCGGGCATCACGATTTCCGCTTCGATATCGACGAGGAGGCGCTGCCGCTGGCGGCGTCGCTGATGGCGTGCCTGGCGGCCGATACGCTGACGCGGCCAATGAAATAATTTCCGGAAGCCGCGGCTGGTCTGCGGCTTCCGGTTTTTTGGGGGCTGGCATGGGACGTTTGAACGGGTCGGTCGAGGATATCTGCCGCGAACTGGCGACAGGTAAAAACGGGCTGACGGGCGCGGAGGCCGCGAGGCGGTTGGCCGCCTACGGCGCGAACGTGCTTGGGGAGCATGAGACGGCGGGGGCGCTGATCGCGTTGCTGCGCCTGTTCGCTAATCCGCTGGTGGCGGTGCTGCTGGTGTCGGCCGTGCTGTCGTATTTCCTCGGCGAGGTGAGCGGGGCGCTGATTATCGCGGTGATGGTGGTGCTCAGCGTGGCGCTGCAGTTTTACCACGAGTATCGTTCGGGGGCGGCGGCGGCGGCCCTGCGGCGGCGCGTGGCCGTCCATGCGACGGTGATCCGGGACGGCGGCGAGCGCGAGGTGCCGCTGGCCGAGGTGGCGCCGGGGGATGTGTTCGTGGTGGCCGCTGGCGATGTGGTGCCCGGCGACGCGCGACTGCTGGAGGCCAAGGATCTGTACGTCAACCAGGCGTCGCTGACCGGGGAGTCTTTCCCGGCGGCGAAGCGGGCGTCGGCCGTGGCGCAGGAGGCCGTGGCCCTGACGGATATGGATTACGCGCTGTTTATGGGGTCGAACGTGACGAGCGGTATGGGCCGGGCGGTGGTCGTCGCCACCGGCCGGGAGACGGAGATCGGACATATCGCTCATACGCTGGCGATGGCGGGGCCGGAGACGGAGTTTCAGCGCGGCATCCGCGAGTTCAGTTTTATGCTGATGCGAGTTATCGTTGTGCTGGTGCTGGCGATCTTTTTCATCAACGCTTTCCTGAAGCACGATCTGTTCGAGTCGTTCCTGTTCGCGGTGGCCATCTCCGTGGGGATAACCCCGGAGTTGCTGCCGATGATTATGACGATCAATATGGCCAACGGGGCGGTGGCGATGTCCCACCGGGGAGTCATCGTGAAGCAGCTCGCGGCTATCCAGAATTTCGGCAGCATGGATGTACTGTGTTCGGATAAGACGGGGACGCTGACCGAGGGGGAGATGAAGCTGGTCGGTTGGCAGGGGGCGGACGGCGGGCAGGATGGGCCGGTGCTGCTTCACGCGTACCTCAACAGTACGCTGCAGGGCGGGCTGAAGAATCCGCTCGATATGACGGTCGCCGCCCGGACGCCGCCGGCGGAGGCGGGGGAGTTCGCCAAGGCGGACGAGATCCCGTTCGATTTCGTGCGGCGGATGCTGTCGGTGGTGGTGGAACGGGCCGGCGAACGGACGCTGATCACCAAGGGGGCGCCGGAGAGCGTGCTGCCCCGCTGCGCTTTCTACTGGGAGGATAGCCAGGTGAAGCCGCTGACGGACGAGACGCGCGGCGCCATCGAGGCGCGGATCGCGGCTGAAAGCGAGATGGGGCGCCGGGTGCTGGCGCTGGCGTACAAGCCGGTGGCGGCGGACGGCGGGTTCACGGCCGAGGACGAGGAGAAGCTGATTTTCAGCGGGACGCTGGCGTTCTTCGACCCGCCGCGGGAGACGGTGCGTGAGACGCTGGCCGAGCTGAAGGCTTTAGGCGTGAAGGTGAAGGTGCTGACCGGCGACAACGACTTGGTGGCCAGGAAGGTGTGCGCGGATGTCGGTATCCCGGTGGAGCGTATTATGAGCGGGGCCGAGGTGGACAGGCTGACGGACGAGGCGCTGTCGCGGTTGATCGACGATACGGCGGTGTTCGCCAGGCTCAACCCGGTGCAGAAGAACCGGATCATCGCGCTGCTGAAACGCAAGGGGCATGTGGTGGGCTATATCGGCGACGGGATCAACGACGCGCCGTCGCTGCGGACGGCGGATGTGGGCATTTCGGTGAACAATGCGGTGGACGTGGCCAAGGAGGCGGCGGCGATCATCCTGCTGGAGAAGAGCCTGGCGGCGCTGAAGGACGGGGTGGTGGAGGGCCGGCGGACGTTTGCGAATACGCTGAAGTATATCATGATGGGGACGAGCTCGAATTTCGGCAATATGTTCAGCATGTCGGTGGCGTCGGTGATGGTGCCGTTTCTGCCGATGCGGCCTGTGCAGATCCTGCTGAACAATTTCCTGTACGACGTTTCCCAGGTGACCATCCCCGGCGATGCGGTGGATGAGGAGTTCATCAGCCGGCCGCGGCGGTGGGATTTGAAGTTCCTCAGGCGGTTCATGCTGGTGTTCGGGCCGGTGAGTTCGCTGTTCGACGTGCTGACGTTTTCGGTGCTGATTTACGGGTTCCAGGCCGGGGAGGCCTTATTCCAGACAGGTTGGTTCGTGGAGTCGCTCGCGACGCAGGTGCTGGTCATTCACGTGATCCGCTCGCGCTACAGTGTGCTGCGCAGCCATGCGAGCTTTTGGCTGACGGTGTCGACGCTGGCGTGCGTGGCGGTGGGGGTCGCGATCCCGTATACGCCGGTGGGCGAGTTTTTCGGCTTTGTGCCGCTGCCGGCTGTTTATCTGGCGACGGTGGCCGCGCTGGTGGCCGCGTATCTGGTGCTGGTGGAAGGGGTGAAACGGTGGTTTTTCGCCCGGCACGGCTGGTGAGGGCGGGAAGCGGCGTTTCATAAAGTGAAAAAGGGCGGCGGTCCGCAAGGGCTTGGCCGGAATATGTGGAATTTATACGGAGTTGTGCCGTAAGGAGGCAGTGAAGTCGGAAGAGCCGGGGACGGGACGTCGCCGAACGACGGCCGAGGATCAGGAGCTGGCGCTCTGGGCGGCGGCGCTGGAGTAACAGGGACAATATTGGGGTGAAATATTCTGGACAAACGGACGGACTACGCGATTTTCCTGCTGCTTGCCCTGGTGGCGACGCTGTGGGGGATAAATGTGATAATGATCAAGTATCTGACGAAGTTTTTTCCGCCGCTGGCGCTGGCGCCCATCCGCCTGGCGCTGGCGGTGGGCGTGCTTTTCCCGATGGTGTTGTACAAGCACGGGTACCATAGGCTTTCGCGCGAGGCGTGGCTGATGGCGGGCGGTTCGGCGGCCTTTACGATTTTCCTTCACCAGATTACGATGTCGTGGGGGCTTGCCGAGACGAGCGGGACGCACGGGGCGCTGATCCTCGGCTTGAGCCCGCTATTTGTGGCGCTGCTGGCGAGCCGCCTGATGCATGAGCCGTTTACCTGGCAGAAGGGGCTGGGGATCATGCTGGGCTTCGGCGGGGTGCTGCTGGTGGTGGCGGGCGATACGCGCGGCGCGGCGAGCCTGGCCGGCGATGCGGTGATGGTCGCGTCGATGCTGGCGTTCGTGGCCGGGACGTTTTTTATCAAGCGCGGCACGGCGCTGGTGTCGCCGCTGCTGGTGACGGCTTATAGCATGCTTATGGGGTCGGCCTTGCTGATTGCGCTCGGTTTATTTACGAACGAGGCGTGGTATTACGAGGGGGCGTTTGCGCCAGCGCCGCTGGCGGTGTTGGCGTTCTCAAGCTTCGTGAATACCGCTCTGGGAGCGGTGTGGTGGAATATGGGCATCCAGCGGGTGGGGGCGTCGACGACGACGCTTTTCCAGAACGGCATCCCGGTGGCGGGGGTGTTCATGGCGGCGCTGTGGCTCGGCGAGGAACTGCACTGGAACCATCTGGCGGCGCTGGCGCTGGTGCTGGCCGGGGTCTGCCTGGGGACCGGGGTGCTGGGGCTCGGCCGGGCGAAAGAGAAGGGATAGAGCGATCTTGTCACGGAAGCAAGCAATCCGCCGTCGGCGGATTGCTTTTTTGTTGTGGACTAGAAGAGGGTGCGCTGCGCGGGGTTGGCCGCTAGACGGTCGGAAAGAAGCAAGGCGGAGGAAGTCCCCCCGCCTTGCTTCGCGCGGCGCTAGGTTCAGTCTTTGACATAGATGGGATCGTCGAGGAGGTTCCAGATGAGTTTGGAGATGAGGGCCATGTCGTTGAAGATGAGGATGTTGTTGTCGTCGTAGCCAAGGTGTTCCTCGGGGACGTTTTTGGTCATCATGCAGAGAATGTAGTCGCGTTGGCGGCCGAAGACGATGCCGCAGTCGTGGAGGGCGCCGCCAAGTTCGCCGGTTTTGTGGGCGATTTTGAGGTCGTGGGGGAGATTGGCGGGGATGCGCTCGTTCCACTGCTGGCGGGCGAGGATGTCGAGCATTTTCTGGTCGCTTTCCGGGTCGACGCATTCTTTGTTGTAGAGTTTTTCGAGGATGATGGCCATGTCTTTGGGGGAGGTGTAGTTTTCGCGGCCGGCTTTAGCGGCGGCGGAGTCGAGCATTCTTCTGGCGAGGACGGTTTCGGTGCAGCCGAGTTTTTTGATGAGGGCGTTGACGTTGTCCATGCCGAGTTTGGGGATGAGGAGGTTGGTGGCGGTGTTGTCGCTGACGACGATCATTTGCTCGACGAGTTCGCCGACGGTTACTTTGGTGCCTGCGGGGACCTTATCGAGGGAGCCCCAGGCGTACTGATCGCTTTTGGTGATGGTGACGACTTCGCTGAAGTCGAGCTTGCCCTGCTTCTTCTGGTTGAAGGCTTCGGCCATGATGAATACTTTGATAAGGCTGGCGGCTTTGTGGCGCATGGGGTTGAGGTAGGTGTACAGGCCGGAGTCGAGGTCCTTGACGTAGATGGAGTGGTAGGTGGTTTGGTCTTTGCATTCTTTTTTGATCTGGTCGGCAAGCCACTTTGAGGTAAGGAGGTCGCCGGCGCTCGCCGTGCCGGGCAGAACAGCCACGGCCACGAGCATGAGGGTGGTGAATACCGCTACCGTCAGTTTGGTGTTCATTGTTACTCTCCTTTCGCTTTTGGGGTTGAGCCGCGGGAAGTACCAGGCTTTACGAGGTTTTGGCCAATCCCTCCTTTCAAAAAGAAAATCCAGCAACAAAGTTGACCTTTGTTGCTGGATTTCATTTACGCTCAATAAATGAAGCAGCACTTTATAGGCTGGGGAAAACGGTGTAAGATTTATGACAATATTTACCTTCGCTCTGACGGCAAAAACTCCTCCTTGGGCGAAGATTATTTTGGAGGAGATTGACGGGGGAGCGCGTGCGGGGGACGAGGAGAGCGGGGCTGCCCCCGCTCTTTCGTGTTTCGGGTTAGTTTTTAGGGGCTTTTGTTGCGGCGAATTCGGCTTTGACTTTTTTGAGGAGTTCGGGGTTGGTTATGAGGTCGTAGCCGGCGGCGGCGAGGGTTTTGGCGGCGACGATTACGGCTGCGTGGCCTGCGGCGGTGGTGCCGGCCTGGACGTAGGCCTGGGAGTGGCCGGGGGTGCCGACAGGGACGAAGGCGATGCCGAGTTCGGCGCCGGGGACGCGGAAGGTGACGGAGCCGAAGTCGGTGGAGCCGGTGCTCTCGGGCGGCGGGAGGATCTGCTTGGCGTCCAGGGCTTTGGCGTTTTCGAGCAGGAGTTCGCTGAGGCTGTCGAGGATGACTTTGTTGTCGTAGGCTTTGATTTCTTTGATGGTGACTTTGGTGCCGGTGATCATGGCGGCGCCGTTGGCGATGTTGTAGACGCGCTCGACGACGGTGTCGAGGTAGGTGCGGTCGGCGCTGCGGACATAGAAGCGGGCGGCGGCCCGCTCGGGGACGATGTTGGCGGCGGCGCCGCCGTCGGTGACGATGCCGTGGATGCGGACGTCGGAGCGGACGTGCTCACGGAGGTATTCCATGCCGTTGAAGAGCATCATGACGCCGTCGAGGGCGCTGATGCCTTTTTCGGGCGAGGCGGCGGCGTGGGAGGCTTTGCCTTCGAAGATGAAGTCGATGAGGTTGAGGGCGAGCGATTTGGCGCCTACGGTGGTGCGGTCGCCGGGATGGGTCATGAGGGCGACGTCGAGCCTGTCGAAGAGGCCGGCGGCGACCATGGGCAGTTTGCCGCTGGTGGTTTCTTCGGCGGGGGTGCCGTAGACGACGATGGTGGCGGGGATGTCGCCGAGGCTTTTGGCGAGGGCGATGCCTGCGCCGACGCCGGCGGAGGCTATGATGTTGTGGCCGCAGCCGTGGCCGAGTTTGTCGAGGGCGTCGTATTCGGCGAGGAAGCCGATGGTGGGGCCGCCGGTTTTGTTGACATAGGTGGCGACGAAGGCGGTTTTGAGGCCGGCGACGCCGGTTTCAACCTTGAAACCGTTTTCCTCGAGCGTCTTGGTTAGCAGTTCGACGGCTTTGAATTCTTTGTTGCCGGTTTCGGGGTTGTCGTGGATGAAGTCGTTGATCTGGAGGAGTTTTTGCTGCATGGCGTCGACGTTGGCGTAGACGTCCTGCTTGCCGGCAGCGAGGCATACGCCGGCCGACATAAGAACGAGCGCCATGACGACAATCAGCACTTTTTTCCACATGGTCATTTCCCCCTTTATAGTAGGCTTATAGCCATATTTTACCACGGAAAGGAGCGGCGGGGAATAGGGGGAGGATGTGTTGTGCGGCCAGAGGCAAGCCACGAAAAATATTTTTGTAAAAATGCCGCTTTGGACGAAAAGTGGACTTTTAGTGGACTGTTTGGGCGAAATGGTGTGATATGATGGTATCGTGAAGAAGACCGCCAAGGGGGCGGCCTTCTATTTTTTATGCCGGAAAACGGCGAGAAGGGGTGGAGTGAAGATGAACGCGAGAAGCAGAGAGGAAGAGTATTTGAGGAGGATGAAGGCGCTGGGGTATGAGCCGAGCCTGGCGGGGATGGATGACGAGGACATCGAGTGGGAGCTTGGCAAAATGGATGAAGCCAACCGGAGGCGGGAGGCTGAATGGCGGCAGCCGGTGTACCGGCCGGTGGACCCTGGGCTGAAGGCGCGGATTCTGCGCATGTTCGGCCAGCCGTACGATGAGAGTGCGATACCCAAGGGGCAGGAGTTTTATCTCAACGGCTGGGACAACGGGGAGGATGAGGAGGAATGGCCTGCGCTGAAACCTGAACCGCGCGTGCCAACGCCACCCGGCAACAGGGAGATGAAGCCGGATTTGCATGGGATTACGTACGATCCGGAGACAGGGAAGATTACGCCTAATGAAAACGGCGGTTTCGAAATGAAAGGATGGGAGCTGCTGGGGCAAAGGCCGTTCTGGAAAAACGCTGCCGATATATTTTCCCCCAGCCGTGGTGATGCGTTCAGGCCGCTGAGCTATACGGCAGGCGGTAATGACGTTAACACCGACGGGCGAGGGACGAATACGGCAGCCGCCAGTCCCTACGCGGGCGGGTATGCGGACGGCGGGGCATACGGGGATATGACGCTGCCGCAGGGGGAGCGTCAAGCACCAGGTAATAACGTAACTGGTGGAGGTGCAAAGGATGCGGGTACCAACCGCGGTTTAACTGGTTATTTGGACAAATTGGGTGAGAGGGAATCAAGCAACGACTATAGAGCCAGGAACAAAGAATACGGTTATATCGGTAAGTATCAAATGGGAGACGCGGCGTTGGCTGATGCAGGTTTCTATTACGACTACCTTGACGATGGGGCACCAAAAGCTAACTACAGCAATAAGTTCAATGGAACATGGACGGATAAGGCAAAGGCGTATGGAGTCAATTCTTACGAGGATTTCCTCAATAGCCCGGAGGCACAGGAAGCTGCTATAAGGGCATCCATCAAGAAAAACTGGGAGTATATCCGAAATAACGGCTATGACAAGTACATAGGGAAAGAAATCCACGGCGTCAAGGTGTCGGCGTCCGGGTTGCTGGCGGCCTGTCACCTTGTTGGCATCGGCGATTTAGGGAAATTACTGGAGGGCGGGAGTATTCCTGCTGACGGTTTCGGCACGAAAGGGACTGAATACCTGGAGAAGAAGGCGGGGTTTGACTTGACGGAGATATTGGGATATAATCCAGATAAAGAATGACAAAAATAGGAAGTTGAGCGAGGGATGTGTCGTGAAGAGGAGCATCGTCGTCATTGTTGTCGTTGTGGCAATGGGCGCGGTGCTCCTTTTTGCCGCGCAGGACGGGGACAAGGCCCCTGAAGCGTCCGCGAAGCAGGAAGCCGTCGTCAACGAGGCGGCAGCAAAAAGCAAACCCGGGCTTCCAGACTACTCGGCCAATATCCGCGCTGAGTCTATGAAAATTTACGGGGATAAAATCGAGTGGCTGGATTTCTCGACGACGGATTTCGCCGAAGAGAGAAGCCTTATAAGGAGACACTACGCTGCTGACTTTGAAAAAGCGGAAGCGATTACAAAGCAGACTGTCCTTATAGCGATAGCCAAAGCGGATCTCAACAACGACGGCAGGCTGGATTTGGTTTGGAAGTTACTCCATCCGTTCTATCACGGCGTGAGCACGTCGGCAACCCTGGGGATTTCTTATTATGATGATAGCGATAGGTTGAATCATGTCGGGCACTTTGTGATCCAGGCGGTTCCGATCGGTGTGCGGGCCAGCGATATTTCTCCCTGGAAGGAATTGATATTAGGGTTAAGATTATACAGATGGGACGGTAAAAGTTACAAGCTCATAGTCGTGCCGGTCGAAACGTTGGCGGACGAGAAGCATTTTAAGGTGACGAAGGACGTAGACTACCGCTATACGATCAGAATTTTTGACGAGGAAAAGGAAGAAATCTACTTTGACAGACCCTTGACCGGGCCGACAGTTACGATGTACAACGACAATATCGTGCGAATCCGCAAGGTATACCACCCCGGAAACAGCAGCAGCGAGTATTATGATATCAAAGCTAAGAAACGCTCGGACAGGTATGATGAAGTATTGGCCGAGAACGGCAATCGGGTCGTTTATATAGCGAGCGCCGATACGCTGATAATACGGGACATGTTTGACAACAAGGGCTATTACAAAGAAGTAAAAATGAAACAGAAATTCACGACACTGGTGGAAGTACGTCGAAAGGCAGTTTTGAAGGTGGAGTGGGGGAAGCCCGACGTGATCGTCGTGCAGTACCTGGCCGGCCCGGAGCGCCGCGTGGTGACGGAGGAGATTGTCCTCGATTAGCAAAACTCCCGGAGAAATCCGGGAGTTTTTTTGTTTTTCCGTGTCTTTTCCGCCTGCGGCGTCCCCGGCGTTGGGGCGACCCCCCCGTGCCAGAGCGAGGCCGGCGGCCGCTACTTGGCGAAGGAGCCGGTACGTGCGCAAGTTCTTAGCGCTTTAGCGCTTAGAACTGCGGCCTGCCCCTTGCGGGTACAGCACCGCACGAGCAGCCATGGACGGCCGCGAGAAGCGACAATTGAACATGGACGTGAATTTGGTGCTGCTACGGTGCTGTCGCCGATGAGGTTAGCAATTTCGCCGCCATCATCGCTTGGGTGACCAGTACCGGGGGAAGTCGCAAACAATATCATAAAGAAGGCAAAAAGTATTCAAAGGTTTTTTTTCATATTTACAGAATTCAAACACAAAACCATAAAATGGAGAATAATAAATGAGTAAAGATTGGAAAGAAATTTTTTTATCTTCAGGGCTTCCGCTTGAGCATGATGTCAGGCAGACTTTGGAGGAGTTGAACATTTCGCATCCATCAGAGTATAAATATGAACGATTAAATGAGAATGGGATTCCAATTACATTTTCTACAGATATTTTTGGCCAAAAAGAATACGATTCAAAATTAAAATTAAACATTTTTATAGAGTGTAAATATCGCCATGATAATACAAAGTGGGTATTTACACCTGATCGATATGAATTCTTTTATTGTGAATTTTGCGAAACATTTACCAGTCTTGATATATTGTCCACATATAAATTAAACTATGGGCGATTCAATAATCAGGAATATAGCCTCTGTTATAAAGGAGTGGAATTACTACGTGACAATAGTAATCCTAAAGCGATTAAAGAAGGTATTCAGCAACTGAAATTTGCTGTGATTGATAATTTGATTCACAGCCTTGATATCCAATTAGCCTCATTCGGCTACAAGACACCAATATTTGTTTTAGTACCTATTATTGTAACTACAGCGGAATTATGGCGAATAAAAGAGGGTTTATCGATTAATGACATTAGACAGGCTAAAAATATTGAAGAAGTCGCCGAACAAAAAGATATTGTCATACTTCGCGAGACACCAGATAACGAATTGAATCGCTTTACTAGAGAAAAATTCAAAGAGATTTTTAATGAGGAAAAAATACGAAAATTTAACCAGCCTCTTGCCACTTCGATGTATGGTAGATTTGAACATTATGTCGATTGGGTAGCCAATAATTATCCATCCATGTATGTTATTTTGAATTACGCAACATTTAAGTCCAAAATGTCAAATTTAATTAACTTTTTCGGCTCGTTTGATATGGTGAAGACTAAAGAATGAAAACAAGACCTTTTCTTGTACTGCCGGAAGGCGTTTCAAAAGCTCCAGATGCAAGGCGCACCGGAGGATGACACCGGAAGCGTACACGAACGTACGCTGAGGATGGCAGCCGAGGAGCAACGCCGCAGATGGATTTTTGAAGCGCCTTCCCCTATTGACAGGCACAAAATGTAGGTGGTAGAATATTGACAATAACATAATAGCCTTTAAACTGGTCCTGTGAGACCGGGAAGGATCTGATGCCGAGGGATTGGCCTTCTTGCGTGCTCACACGCGGGGAGGCTATTGTGATAATATGGTACCTTTAAGCTGGTCCTGCGAGGCCGGGAAGGGAACTATACGAAGGGTTTGTATGGCCTTCTCGCGCCTTGGTGTGCCGAGAGGGCTTTAATTTGTCCGGGAAGCGGGGAGCCAGGCTTGGGTATCATATGGAAGAGAGAACGGGAGGAGAGAGGCTGATGACGAAAAGCCAGGTTTCGCTGCGCGGACGGGATATTTTGGAGCTGCAGGGCATGAGCGTGCCGGAGATGGAGCTGATTCTCGACACGGCCCGCGAGATGAAGAATATCATCGACCGGGATATTAAGAAGGTGCCGACGCTGAGGGGCAAGTCGATCGTGAATCTGTTCTTCGAGCCGAGTACGCGGACGAGGACTTCTTTCGAGCTGGCCGGCAAGTATCTGGGGGCGGATGTGGTGAATATCACGACAAGCGCCTCTAGCGTGGTGAAGGGCGAGAGCCTGCGGGACACGCTGCTGACGGTGGAGGCGATGGGGGTGGATGTGATCGTGATGCGTCACGAGGCCGAGGGGTCGTCGCATTACGCGGCCAAGGTGGTGAAGCCGGTGATCGTTAATGCCGGCGACGGGCAGCACGAGCATCCGACCCAGGGTCTGCTGGATATGTTTTCGATCAAGGAGAAGAAGGGCGATATCGCCGGGCTGAAGGTGGCGATCGTGGGCGATATCCTCCACAGCCGGGTGGCGCGCTCGAATATCTGGGCGCTCTTAAAGCTGGGGGCCGAGGTGCGGGTGGCGGGTCCGCGGACGCTGCTGCCCCGCGATATGGACCGGATGGGTGTGCAGGTGTACGACCGGGTGGAGCCGGCGCTGGAGGGGGCGGATGTGGTGAATATCCTCCGTATCCAGAAGGAGCGGCAGCAGAAGGGGCTTTTCCCGACGGCCCGCGAGTATGCGCGCATTTTCGGGATAAATAAGGCGAGGCTGAATCTGGCCAAGCCGGACGCGCTGGTGATGCATCCCGGCCCGATGAACCGGGGGCTGGAGATCTCGCCTGATGTGGCGTACAGCGATCAGTCGGTCATCCAGGAGCAGGTGAAGAACGGCCTGGCTGTGCGAATGGCGATTCTGTTCCTTGTGCTGATGGGAGGGACTAAAGTTGAAACTACTGCTTAAGGGCGGCCGGATAATCGACCCGGCGCAGAAGCTTGATAAGGTTGGCGATGTTTTGATCGAGGACGGCGTGATCGCGAGGATCGGCGGCGATATCGACGCCGGCGGGGCGGAGGTTTTCGACGCCCGCGGTCTGGTGGTAGCGCCCGGTTTTATCGATATGCACGCGCATCTGCGCGAGCCCGGCCAGGAGGCGAAGGAGGATTTCGCTTCGGGGACGCGGGCGGCTGCGGCCGGCGGGTTTACGACGGTGTGCAGTATGCCGAACACGCGGCCGGCGGTGGATAACGCGGTGCTGGTGAACGGCCTGATGCGCCGCGCCGAGCTCGAGGGCGTTGTGAATGTGAAGGTGATCGGCGCGCTGACGAAGGGCCAGGAGGGCAAGGAGCTGGCGGAGGTCGGCGATATGCTGCTGGCCGGGGCGGTGGCGCTGTCGGACGACGGCCACCATGTGAACAGCGCCCGCATCCTGCGGACGGGGCTGGAGTACGCCGGTATGTTCGGCGGGCTGATTATCTCGCACGCGGAGGAGGAGTCGCTGGTCGAGGACGGCTTTATGCACGAGGGCGCGGTGTCGGCGATGCTGGGCCTGAAGGGCCGGCCGGCGGTGGCCGAGGATATCGCGGTAGGCCGCGATATTATGCTGGCGGAGTATACGGGCGGCAGGCTGCATGTGGCCCATGTGAGCACGGCGGGGGCGGTGGAACTTATCCGCCGGGCCAAGGCGCGGGGCGCGAAGGTGACGGCCGAGGCTACGCCCCATAATCTGACGCTGACGGATGAGGCAGTGGTCGGCTACGACCCGGCGACGAAGGTGAATCCGCCGCTGCGGTCGCGCGAGCATGTGGACGCGCTGGTGGCCGGGCTGAAGGACGGGACGATCGATTGTATCGCGACCGACCATGCGCCGCACGCTTATGAGGAGAAGGATATGGAGTTCCGCTACGCGCCAAGCGGGTTCGCTGGCCTGGAGACGGCGGCGGGCGTGGTGCTGACGGGGCTTTACCACAGCGGCAAGCTGACGCTGCCGGAGGTCGTGGAGAAGCTGACGGCGGCGCCGGCGCGCGTGCTCGGCCTGGAGGCGGGCAGCCTGAAGGCGGGGGCGGCGGCCGATATTACGGTGCTGGACCCGGAGGCGGAGTGGACGGTGGAAAGCGAGAGGTTTTATACGCGGGGCAAATGCACCCCGTTTGAGGGTAAGCGGCTTAAAGGCAGGGCGGTGGCGACGATTGTCGGCGGACGCTTTGCGATGAGGAACGGGGAGGTGTGCGGATGATAGGAAAGCTTATTCTGGAGGACGGCAGCGTTTTCGCCGGCGAGGTGATAAGCCGCGAGCGGGCGGTGGGCGAGGTTGTGTTCAACACGGGCATGACCGGCTACCAGGAGGTGCTGACCGATCCTTCGTACTGCGGCCAGATCGTGACGATGACGTATCCGCTGATCGGCAATTACGGTACGGCGGCGATATACGACCAGGCGATAAAGTCTTATGTGCGGGGGTTCGTGATCAGCGAGCTGGCCGGCGAGCCGAGCAACTGGCAGACGGAGTGCAGCCTGCCGCAGTATCTGCTGAGCCGCGGCATCCCGTGCATCCACGGGGTGGATACGCGGGCGGTGACGCGCCGCATCCGCTCGGCGGGGACGATGAAGGGTGTTATCGTGCCCGCGGAGGCGGGGGCGGAGGAGATAAAGGCACTGTTCGGCCGCCCGCCGGAGCTCGATGTGGTGGCGGAGGTGACGCCCAAGGAGGTGTACCGCATGCCGGCCGAGGGGCCGCGGGTGGCGGTGCTGGATTACGGCATCAAACGCAATATCCTGAATTCGCTGGTGAAGGCGGGCTGCGACCTGACGGTGTTCCCGGCCGATACGCCGGCGGCGGAGATCTTGGGCCGCGGGTTCGCGGGGGTGTTTCTGTCGAACGGCCCGGGCGACCCGAAGGATGTGCCGAAGTCGATTCAGGCGGTGAAGGAACTGATGGGCAGGAAGCCGATTTTCGGCATCTGCCTGGGGCACCAGCTGCTGGCGCTGGCATCGGGCGCTGATACGTACAAGCTGAAGTTCGGCCACCGCGGCGCGAATCATCCTGTGAAGGATGTGGCGACCGGCCGGGTGTATATAACGTCGCAGAACCACGGCTACGCGGTGGCGGAGGCGACGCTGGACGGCAAGGATTATATCGTGACCCACCGGGCGGTGAACGACGGGACGATCGAGGGGATGAAGCACAAGGCGCTGCCGATCTTTTCGGTGCAGTACCACCCTGAGGCGGCGCCGGGACCGGACGATAACACGTATTTATTCGCCGAATATATGGAGCTGCTGCGGAAGGAGGGGTAAAGGTGCCGAAGAATACTAAGCTGAAGAAGGTTATGGTTATCGGGTCGGGGCCGATCGTGATCGGCCAGGCGGCCGAGTTCGACTACGCCGGCACCCAGGCCTGCCGGGCCCTCAAGGAGGAGGGCCTCGAGGTGGTGCTGATAAACTCCAACCCGGCAACGATTATGACGGATGCGAATATCGCCGACCGGGTGTATATCGAGCCGATCACCCCTGAGTTCGTGGCCGAGGTTATCGATAAGGAGCGGCCGGACGGGCTGCTGCCGACGCTCGGCGGCCAGGTGGGACTGAATATGGCGGTCGAGGTGGCGAAGCGCGGCGTGCTGGAAAAGTACGGCGTGGTGCTGCTGGGGACGCCGCTGGAGGCGATCAGGAAGGCCGAGGATCGCGAGCTTTTCAAGCAGACGATGGAGGAGATCGGCCAGCCGGTGCCGGAGAGCGTGATCGTGGAGGACTTGGCGAGCGCGCAGGCGTTCGCGGCCAAGATCGGCTTCCCGCTCATCGTCCGGCCGGCTTATACGCTGGGCGGCACGGGCGGCGGCATCGCGGCGAACGATGCCGAGCTGAGGGATATCGTCATCCGCGGTCTGAAGCACAGCCCCATCGGCCAGGTGCTGGTGGAGCGGAGCGTGGCCGGCTGGAAGGAGATCGAGTACGAGGTGATGCGGGATGCGAACAATACCTGCATCACGGTCTGTAATATGGAGAATTTCGACCCGGTGGGCATCCACACTGGCGACAGCATCGTGGTGGCGCCGTCGCAGACGCTGACCGACTACGAGTACCAGATGCTGCGGACGGCGTCGCTGACGATCATCCGCGCGCTGGGCATCGAGGGGGGCTGCAACGTGCAGTATGCTCTCGACCCGCACAGCACTCAGTATTACGTCATCGAGGTCAATCCGCGGGTGAGCCGTTCGTCGGCGCTGGCGTCGAAGGCGACGGGTTACCCGATCGCCAAGGTGGCGAGCAAGATCGCCATCGGCTACCACCTGGACGAGATTGTGAATGCGGTGACGGAGAAAACCAAGGCCTGCCACGAGCCGACGCTCGACTACTGCGTGGTGAAGTTCCCGCGCTGGCCGTTCGATAAGTTCAATTTCGCCGACCGCATCCTCGGCACGCAGATGAAGGCGACAGGCGAGGTGATGGCGATCGACCGGTCGTTCGAGGGGGCGCTTTTAAAGGCGGTCCGCTCGCTGGAGATCGGCCTGCATCGCCTTCATATCCCGGAGATTGCCGCGCTGAGCACCGAGAAGGTCCGCGACAACCTGAAGCTGGCCAACGACGAGCGGGCGTTTGTGATTGCCGAGGCGCTGCGCCGCGGCATAAGCATCGAGGATATTTGCAAGGTGACGGCGATCGACCGCTGGTTCATCGGCAAGATCGCCGCTATCGTGGCGATGGAAAAACGGCTGAAGGAGCAGAACCTGACCGGCGAACTGCTGGCGGCGGCCAAGAAGATGGGTTTTGCCGACCGCTCGATCGCCGAGCTGACGGGCTGCACGACCGACTATATCCGCCAGCTCCGCAAGGATAAAGGGATAACGCCGTGCTATAAGATGGTGGATACGTGCGCGGCCGAGTTCGAGGCGGTGACGCCTTACTACTACTCGACGTACGCCCAGGAGGACGAGGTGACGACGACCGGCCGCCGCAAGGTGCTGGTGCTGGGGTCGGGCCCGATCCGCATCGGCCAGGGGATCGAGTTCGACTACTGCTCGGTCCATTCGGTGTGGGCTCTCCGCGATATGGGCTTCGAGTCGATCATCGTGAATAACAACCCCGAGACGGTGAGCACCGATTTCGATACGTCGGACCGGCTGTATTTCGAGCCGCTGACGGCCGAGGACGTGCTGAACATCGTCGAGAAGGAGAAGCCGGAGGGGGTAATCGTCCAGTTCGGCGGCCAGACGGCGATCAACCTGGCCGGGCCGCTGGCCAGGGCCGGGGTGCCGATCTTCGGCACGGCGGTGGGCGATATCGACCAGGCGGAGGACCGCGAGAAGTTCGACGCGCTGCTGGAGAGGCTGGGCATCCCGCGGCCGAAGGGCACGACGGTGACGAATGCCGAGGAGGCGGTGGCCGCGGCCGGGAAGGTGGGCTTCCCGGTGGTGGTGAGGCCGTCTTATGTGCTGGGCGGCCGGGCGATGGAGATCGTCTATAATGTCGCCGAGCTGATGGATTATATGCGCTACGCCGTGAAGGCTTCCGCCGAGCACCCGGTGCTGGTCGACCGCTATATGATGGGCACCGAGGTGGAGGTGGACGCGATCGCCGACGGGACGGAGGTGCTGATCCCCGGCATCATGGAGCATGTGGAGCGGGCCGGGGTGCACTCGGGCGACAGCATCGCTGTGTATCCGCCGCAGACGCTTTCGCAGGCGGTAATGGACACGATCGTCGAATATACGAATAAGCTGGCCCTCGCCCTGAAGGTGAAGGGGCTGATCAACATCCAGTATGTGGTGGTGGACGAGGCGGTGTACGTGCTGGAGGTCAACCCGCGCTCGAGCCGCACCATCCCTTTCCTGAGCAAGGTGACCAATGTGCCGATGGTCGATCTGGCGACCAAGGCGGCGATGGGCGTCACGCTCAGGGAGATGGGCTACGCGGGCGGGCTGCTGCCCAACCAGGAGTATACGGCGGTGAAGGCGCCGGTGTTCTCGTTCGCCAAGATGCAGCAGGTGGATATATCGCTGGGGCCGGAGATGAAGTCGACCGGCGAGGTGATGGGCGTGGACTTCAACTACGCGCGGGCGCTTTATAAGGCGATCACGGCGGCGGGAATGAACATCCCTGCCTCCGGCGCGGTGCTGTTCACCGTCGCCGACAAAGACAAGGAAGAGGCCGGGGAACTGGCGAAAAGTTTTGTCGAGCTGGGCTATAAGCTGATTGCGACCGAGGGGACGGCCAGGTACCTGCAGGGACTGGGCCTGGAAGTATATACGGTTTTCAAGGTGCGCGAATCGGGCATAAATATCATCGATCTTATCAAGGCCGGCAAGATAAATATGGTTATCAACACCCTGACCCAGGGCAAGGAGCCGGAGCGGGACGGGTTCCGCATCCGCCGGGCGACGGTGGAGCACGCCATCCCCTGCCTGACGTCGATCGACACGGCCAACGAGGTGCTGCGGGTGCTGGAGGTAATGAAGGAGCGGCGGCTGGTGTATGTGCTCGCCCTCCAGGATTACGTGGGGGGAGGAGACGCGCTTGTCTAAGACTGTGGCCGACGGCATCGTCATCGAGCATTTCAGCCTCGCACCGATGATCAAGCGGCTGACTCTCGGCGCGCCGGCAATCGCCAGGACGGCGAAGCCCGGCCAGTTCGTGCATGTGCGGGTGGGGGAGAGCTATCACCCGCTGCTGCGCAGGCCGCTGAGCATCGCCGAGGTAGACCGCGAGGTGGGCAATATCACGGTGATTTACCGCATCGTCGGCCAGGGGACGGCCCTGCTGGCGTCGCTGCCGCCGGGCGAGTTCGTGGACTGCATGGGCCCGCTGGGCAACGGTTTCGATATGAACACCGAACGGCCGCTGCTGGTGGGCGGCGGCATGGGTCTGGCGCCGCTGCTGTTCCTGGCCAAGGCGCTTTGCCCCAAGCCGGTGACGGCGCTGATGGGCGGACGGACGAAGGAGGAGCTGTGGTGGCGGAATGTTTTTCTCGGCGCCTGCCGCAGCATCCATGTGACGACCGACGACGGTTCGATGGGGCGCAAGGGGTTCACGGTCAACCTGCTGCCCGAGCTGCTGGAGAATTGCAAGTATGACCGCATTTACGCCTGCGGCCCCCTGCGGATGATGGAGGGGGTGGCGAGGCTGGCGAGAGATAAGGGCATCCCGTGTCAGATTTCGTTCGAGGACCATATGGCCTGCGGCGTGGGGGCGTGCCTGTCGTGCACGTGCGCCGGCACCGACGGCAAGCGCCGCAAGGTGTGCAGCGACGGCCCGGTGTTCTGGGCGGAGGAGGTGCTTGAGCTGTGATGTTGGCGGTCGATATTGCGGGCATCAAGATGAAGACGCCGGTGATGACGGCGTCGGGCACGTTCGGCTCGGGGCCGGAGTACGCCGATTTCGTCGATTTGAACAAGATCGGCGCGATCGTGGTCAAGGGGACGACGCTGACGCCGCGCGACGGCAACAAGGGGCGGCGCATCGCCGAGACGCCGGCCGGGATGCTCAACTGCATCGGGCTGGAGAATCCGGGGGCGGACGAGTTCGTGAGCCGCATTCTGCCGGGGCTGGCGGCGTACGACGCGCCGATAATCGTCAATATCGCCGGCGCGACGACAGACGAGTTCGCCGAGCTGGCAAGGCGCCTGAGTGTGCCGGGGGTGGCGGGCCTGGAGCTGAACATCTCCTGCCCGAACGTCAAGGAGGGCGGCATCGCTTTCGGCACAGACTGCGCGAGCGCCGCAGCGGTCGTGTCGGCGGTGCGCAGGAACACGCGCCTGCCGGTGATCACCAAGCTGTCGCCGAATGTGACCGATATCGTGAGCATCGCCAAGGCGGCCGAGGATGCCGGCAGCGACGCGGTGTCGCTCATCAATACGCTGCTGGGGATGTCGATCGATATTCGCCGGTGGCGGCCGGAGCTGGGCAATGTGCTGGGCGGCCTGTCGGGGCCGGCGATCAAGCCGGTGGCGCTCCGGATGGTTTGGCAGGTGGCGCGGGCGGTGAAGTGCCCGGTCATCGGCCTGGGCGGCATCATGACGGCTGAGGATGCGATCGAGTTCCTGCTGGCCGGGGCAAGCGCGGTGGCGGTGGGTACCGCCAACTTCGTCAACCCGCGGGCGAGCGTGGAGATTGCCGAGGGCATCAGGGATTACCTGGTGGAGCGCGGGATAAAACATGTGAGCGAGTTGGTCGGCCGGGTGAACGATAGTATTTAGGCTATACTGGGGCAGGCCGTTGATAGCCCCCTCTGCTGCGTACCCGCAAGGGGCAGGCCGCAGTTCTAGGCGCTGTCGCGCCAAGAACTTGCGCACTTGCTCCTCAACCCGCTTGCTTGCGTACGCACATAAGTACGCGGCGCTGCGCGGGTTTCCGGTGCGCCTTGCATATGGGGCTCTGAACGGCCTGCGCATAGGAACGGAAGGGACGGATGCGAGTGAGCGATAATCGTCTAATTGTGGCTCTTGACTTTCCCGATATCGATAAGGTCCAGAGGCTGGTGGCCGAGCTGGGCGACGCGGTGGGGCATTACAAGGTGGGGATGGAGCTTTTCTATGCCGTGGGCGGCGAGGCGGTCCGCTTTCTGCGTGCGGCCGGCAAGGAGGTTTTTCTCGATCTTAAGCTGCACGACATACCCAACACGGTGAGCCAGAGCGCCAAGGTGCTATCCTGGCTGGGGGCGACGATGGTCAATTTCCATGCGTCCGGCGGGTTGGCGATGATGAAGGGGGCCGCGACGGCGGCGGTGGAGGCGGCGGCGACGAGCGGCCGGCCGCGGCCGAAGCTGATCGCGGTGACGGTGCTGACGAGCATGGACGAGGCCGAGTGGACAAGGCTGAACTGCGCCCTGCCGATCGGTGTCCAGGCGGTCCGCCTGGCGGAGATGGCCCGGGAAGCCGGGCTGGACGGGGTGGTGGCGTCGCCTCAGGAGGCGGCCGCCATCCGGGCGGCGTGCGGGCCGGATTTCCTCATCGTGACGCCCGGCGTGCGGCCGGCCGGTAGCGCGGTCAACGATCAGAGCAGGGTGGCGACGCCGGCCGGGGCTTTAAGGGCCGGGGCCAGCCATCTGGTGGTGGGACGGCCGATCACGGCCGCGCCCGAGCCGCGGGCGGCGGCGCTGGCGATTTTGCGGGAAATGGAGGAGGCATAGCATGGAGGAAGCGGCGGTAAGGAAGCTGCTGGTCGATACCGGGGCGATCCTGGAGGGGCATTTCCTGCTGACCTCGGGGCTGCACAGCCCGCTGTACGTGGAGAAGTTTCAGGTGCTGCAGTGGCCGGAGCATACGGCCAGGCTGTGCGCGGCGCTGGCCGAGCGGTTCAGGGACGCCGGGATACAGGTGGTGGTCGGCCCGGTTACGGGCGGCATCATCCTCGCCCACGAGGTGGGCAAGAACCTCGGGACCCGCGCCATCTTCACCGAGCGGGAAAACGGGAAGATGACGCTCAGACGCGGCTTCGCCATCGCCCCCGGCGAGAAGGTGCTGGTAGTGGAGGATATCGTCACGACCGGCGGCTCGGTGCACGAGGTGCTGGAAGTGGTGAAGGAGCAGGGCGGCGAGGTGGCCGGGGTGGCGCTGCTGGTCGACCGCAGCGGCGGCAAGGCCGACTTCGGGGTGCGGACGGAGGCGCTGCTGAAGCTGGCGGTGCCTACATACCAGCCTGACGCCTGCCCGCTTTGCCAGGCCGGGACGCCGATTACCAAGCGGGGGCGTACCGGTAAGTAACCCAGGGAAGAAGAAAAAGCCTGACACGGGAGTGTCAGGCTTTTTCTTCAGGCGGCCTAGAATGGGCCTTTATCGCCCGCCTGACTGTTTAACGCCAGTCGACGGCGAGGGGGTTGCGGTCGACGAGGCGGTGGTAGCGGTATACGGGGTAGCCGCAGAAGATGGCGCCGGTGATCGCCATGTTTTCGGGAACGGCTAGCAGGTCGTAGATTGCGGGGTAGCCGGCGAAGGCGCACATTTCGAAGAACCCCGACCAGCAGGTGCCAAGGCCGAGGGAGGGCGCGTAGAGCTCGGCGTAGGCGAGGGAGTAGCGGGTGTTTTTTTCGCCGATGGGGAAATTTTTGGGCGCGAGGGCGACGATGAGGTGGGGGGCATTGCGGAAGATGTCGAGGTTGCCCTGCCGGTAGCGCCGGACTACCTGGGCATAAGGTTTGATCCAGGAGACGCCGGCGTTTATCTGTTCTTCCATCCAGTCGAGGGTGGCGTCGCTGAGTTTGCGCAGGAGGGAGCGGTCGCTGACGACGAGGTAGGAAAGGCCCTGGCTGTTGCCGCCGGTGGGGGCGAAGCGGGCGATGTCGAGGAGCTTGAGGAGCGTTTCTTTGGGTACGGCATCGGGTTTGTAGCGGCGGATGGAACGGCGGGAGCGGAGGAAACGGGCGGCGGTGTCGGCGTCGAGGACGGGGAAGTCGCCGAGGGGCGACTGGGCGGCGAGGGGGGCGAGGCTATGGTCTAGGGCGGCGTGGGGACAGGAGGCGACACAGTGGCCGCAGCGGATGCAGGCGTCTTTGCTCAGCAGTTTGGGCCCGGTTTCGTCCATGCCGATTATGCTTATGGGGCATACCTCGGCACAGATGCCGCATTTGACACAGGCGGGGGAGACGGTGAACATATGGACAACACTCTCCTTAGAAGTTTTTATATTTTATGCGATCAAGGCCTATAGTGGACCGGTCGACTATACGGTGAAGGGATTATGAGGGTTGGCCGCCGATCTCGCGGGCGGCGAAGGATATGAAGATGTCGAGCGGCTCCAGGGACTGGGTGGCCTGCATGCGGGTGATGGCGCCCGCCCAAGCGGCGTAGAGGAATTCGGCCATGACGGCGGGGGGGCGGAAGAGGGTGAATTCGTCGGCGGCCTCACCTTCGGCGAGGCAGGCGGCGACGGTCCGTATCCAGCCGTTCATGCCGCGTTGGAGTTCGGCACGGATGGGTTCGCTGAGCAGGGCCATCTCGAGGGCGAGCTTGGCGAGCAGGCAGCCGTGCTGGCACTGTTTTTCGCGGAAGTATTCCTTTTCCTGGGCGAAGAAGGCGAGGAGGCGGTCCCTGACCGGCCGGGCGCTATCGAAGAGGATGGTGAGGTGCCTTTCGGCGTACAGGCGGATGTAGTGGTCGATGATGGCGATGCAGAAGTCTTCCTTGGAGCGGAAGTAGTAATAGAAGGAGCCTTTGGGTACCTGTGCGGCGGCGAGGATTTCCTTGAGGCCGACGGCGTGGTACCCTTTGGCCATGAAGGCTTTGGCGCCTATTTCGATGAGGTGGAGGCGAACGTTTTGTTTATCCATGCTTATATATTAGACCGGTCATCTATAATATGCAAGGGAAAAATTTCATGGCGGGTGGGAGTTTCTGCCTGGGTTTGTGGCTAACCCAAGGCGGGTAGACGGCCGGTCGGCGATAGGTATCCTAAAAAGATAAAACCCGATGCGAATATGCGTCGGGTTTCGTTGTTGCTTATAGCGTTTTGCTCAGCATATAGCCACGGGTTTCGAAGCCGATGGCTTCGTAAAATTTGATGGCGGCGGTGTTGTCGAGGTTGACGGAGAGGTTGAGCTGGGGACAGCCGAGGGCGGCGAGACGCTGGCCGACGGCGGCGATGAGGCGGCGGCCGATGCCCCGGCCCTGGTAGGCGGGCAGGACGGCGAGGTGGTAGAGGTGCCCGCGGCGGCCGTCGTAGGCGCCGATGGCGGTGCCGATGATTTCGCCGCCGGCGCAGGCGACAAGGAAGAGACCGGGATTGCGCTCCAGCGTGCGGCTTATCGAGGCTTTATCATCGCCCGGTCTTATCGCTAGGCCCGCTTGGCGCCAGATCTCGACGGCCCGGTCGTAATCTTCGATATGGAACGGTCTGATGCCGATGTTTCCCATGAGTCCTCCTGACGGTGAAAAGTAGCTATTGCCACTATATTACACCGCGGGGCGGCGATAGGCAAGAAAAAACGACAGGAGCCGGAGCGGCCCCTGTTGCTGCATTTTCTATAAACTGCGGGTATTCATCAATTGTCGGAAGGGAACTGGGTGGCGATCTGCCACCTGACGCCGAAGGGGTCTACGACCATGCCGGACATGGTGCCCCAGAATTGTTTGGCGAAGGGCATCTGGATTTTGCCGCCCGCTGACAGCCCTTCGAAGGCCCGCTGCGCCTCCTCTTCGTCGGCGAATTCCAGGGTGAGGTCGAGACCGTTGCCTCGCTGGACTGGCTCCATGACCGAGTCGGACATGAAGAATACCTGTCCGGCCGCCCGCAGGCGGAGATGGAGGATTTTGTCCTTGAGGCGCTCCCGCGTTGCTGCGTCGGCGTTGGGCATGTCGGCGAATGTTTTGACGAGGAAGATTTCCCCGTTGAGGGCTTTCGCATAGAATTCAGCCTGTTTTTTGGCGTCATCGGAAAAGATGTACGGGTACAGGTTGGCCATCCGTCTACCTCCGTTTGTATAGAGAGTGTCTGACGGCTTTAGCCTGCCCGGATGGGGGCGGCGGTATGCTCAGCGGCCGGAGGGCATTTTCCTTGCGGCGAGTTGCAGCTCCAGGAGGGCGGCGAAGAGGTCGGCGGTTATGTATCGGTATTCGTCCGGGTACCAGTCGTTGGTGAGGGCGGCGAGGCGGTCGGCGGCGAGCAGCAGCTCGCGCAGGGCGGTTTCGTGGGCGGCGACAGGCTGACTGTTCTCAGCGCGCATTGCGCATCACGATGGCGAACAGCAGTCCATAGAACACCACGTACCAATACACCATCAGCCACCATCTCCTTCCGGCTTGTGTAATTATATTATCATTAATTTACAAAAATTACCATATAAGCCGGATGAAAATATGCATTTTTTTCCAGGGGAAAAGTGGACAAAAAAGCCCCTTTGCTGCGGCAGAGGGGCTGGGGGTGGCTCTGTATGGCGCTGACGGTTACTTGTTTTCGAGGCTGCGCCACAGGTACCAGCTGGCTATTGACCGCCACGGGCGCCAGGGGAGGGCGATGCTTTCCATGAGCCTGGCGCCGGGCATTGCGTCGAGGCCGTAGGAGAGGAGGAAGGCTTTGCGGACGCCGTAGTCGCCGACAGGCAGGATGTCGGGACGGTTGAGGGCAAAGATGAGGAACATGTGGGCGGTCCAGACGCCGATCCCTTTGACGGCTGTGAGCTGGGCGATTATTTCTGCGTCGGTCATGGCGGGAAAGGCGGCGGGGGTGATGACGCCGCGGTGGAAGCAGGCGGCGAGGTCGTGCATGTATTCGGCTTTTTTGCCGGATAGGCCGAGTTCGCGAAGTTTTTCCGGCGCTGTGGCGAGGAGGGCGTCGGGGGTGGGGGAGCCGCCGCAGTGGGCGGCGAAGCGGGCGTAGATGGCGTCGGAGGCTTTGACGGCGAGCTGCTGGGAGACGATGGATTCGCAGAGGACGGCGAAGTAGTCGGCCTGAGGCTTGAGGGTACAGTGCCCGTAGGCGTCGATGATGCGGGCGAGGACGGGGTCGCAGGCGGCCAGGTGTGCCTCTGCGCCGTGCCAGCGGGTGTGGTTGGTCATGGGAGACCTCCATTTGCAGTAATACAGCTTTATAGTACACTATCCGGCGAGGGGGGGCAATCGGTATCAGGCCGATAACGCCGCGGGGCTGAAAAAGCCGGGAGGGCGACCATTTGGCGGCGGCTTGAATAATAATATAACAGGAGGTGACGTAATGAGTTGGCTGATCAATTGGATGACCCACGTAATCGCTGTGCTCAGCGGGAAAGTGGAGTGGCTGAAAAAATTGGACGCCGATATGAAGTCGGCGGTGTCCAGCTTTGTGCTTCGTGTTGCCGGATGGTCGTTTCTGGCTGGCGCCGTTACTCTTGAAATCGTTCGTTATGCACTAACCGGCGGCCTGTGAGGGGGATTGGAATTATGGCGTTTATCGCCCGGGAATGGAAGTTCCTGCTCATCGTTTCCATCCTGATCGCGGCGCTCGGGACCGGCTGGCATGAGTGGCGTCTATGGCGGGATGGCCGGGGGATAACCGCAGCAGGGCCGCAGCTTAACGTCAGTACCGACGGCAAGCCATCGCAACCGGGCGAGCCGCAGGTGGTTTTTGTCCAGGGACAAGGCACTCATACGCGTGAGATTGTTTATGTGCCGAAAGAAAGCGATCCGGCTACCGGTGAAAAAGAGAAAACCGATGTGCAGTTTGACCGGCGGCAGGGCAAGATTTTCGTTAAGGTCAACGGCAAGGACTATGAAATTCCTGCGGAGGTCCAGGAAAGCACTAAGTTTGAAAAGGGCAAACTGGTCATTACGGAAGAGACTCAAATGAGGGTCAATATAACTGCCCCAAAACCGCGGTTTAATCTTGGGCTGGGGATGTCGGTCCATGGGCCGGCGGCGATTGTCAGTGGGCCGCTCAAGGGGAGTATGTCCTGGTGGTTATACGGCGACCGCAAAACTATTGCCGGCGGAATCCAGATTCCGATTATGCGCTGAACGGAGGAGGCAGGCCCGCCTTTTGGGGAGGCGCAAATTATTGTAAACAACGCATTGAGCGAGCATGGGGACGGATGAGGAGGATAATCGGCCGTAAAGAGGCGAACTCCTGCTTGAAAAGTAGCGGAAAGCATGGTAATATAATATCTCGCAAGGCCCCGTGGTGTAGTGGTCTAACATGCCGCCCTGTCACGGCGGAGATCGACGGTTCAAATCCGTTCGGGGTCGCCATTTGCGGAAGTAGCTCAGTGGTAGAGCATCGCCTTGCCAAGGCGAGGGTCGCGAGTTCGAATCTCGTTTTCCGCTCCATTCATAGGGGTATAGCTCAATTGGTAGAGTAGCGGTCTCCAAAACCGTTGGTTGAGGGTTCAAGTCCTTCTGCCCCTGCCATAATCAGACACGCGGAAAAGCTTCCTGTTAATACAGGGAGCTTTTTCGCGTTCAGGTTTATTTGACAGGGGAGGGAATATTAGCATTATCTATTGTAAATATATGTAAATTATGATACAATTTGGAAAAAGGCCGCAAAGGATTGGGGCGTTATGCTTGATTATTTATATGATGAGCTGTTGAGGTGGTGGACAGGCTTGCCCGGGATCGAGACGGGCGAGGCGCTGCTCTACGCGATTGTGGCCGCGGCGCTTGTGGCAGGCGGGTATGCCTGGCTGGTTTCGCGGCGCAGGCTTGGCCGTGACGGACAGATGAGTGTTGCGGCTTTCCGTTATTTCCGCTTGCGCGAACATGGGCGGGGGCGCTGAAGACAAGGAGGGTCGATGTGACGGATTCGGAGTTTTTCCGCGTATTTTCGATCGGCCTGGGAACAGGTTTTGTTCTTGGGGTTGTCGTGGCGGGTTACGTTGCCTTGGGTTTCCGGGAAAGGCGGGGCGAGGAGGTTGCCGCGCCGCGGCTCAGGGGGACGGATAACACGATAAGGCGCCTTTATGGCGCCTGGCGCAGAAAGCGCCGGTTGACTTAGCAGGACCGCCAGGGCCTGCTAAGTTTTTTGGCGGGCGGCCGGGAGGCCGGCGCGCGGGGCTGCACAGGGGATACAATGGTTGAGGCTGCCGACTTTGCCGGCAGCCTTTATTACGCTCCGTATAATTTGTAGCATACTTTGCAGACGGGCGGCGCTTCGGGGATGGGACGGTCGAGGCCGTAGTCGGCCCGCCGCTCGAAGCAGTCGAAGATTTCCTGGGCCTGTTGACCGGCGAGGATCTCGGGCAGCGGGGTTGCTGCGGCGTTGCCGAGCACGACCGGGCTGTACCTGCATGGCTGCCCCCGGAACCAGATGTTTGCGACGAGGTCCGGCGGCAGAGCCATTTGGTGGCACGGGACGACTGTGCCGTCCGCTTTGACGAACAGCGTGGTATGGAGCGGGTTGGCTTCGCAGACCAGTATTTCGCCGCCGAGCTTGGGGGGCTCGGCGCGGAAGAAGATTCCGGCGGCTGCGGCCTGACGTGCGGCGGCGGCTACGTGGCCGGTGTCTTCGTGGCGGGAGTTGAGGAATACCGCGTCGTTTTCCAGCGCGAGGGCGGGGATGCAGTCCAGGTGGTTGGCGGTAAACTGGTTGGCGCCCAGGGAGGCGGCCAGACTGACGGCTGCGGGTAGCTCGGCGAGGTTGCCGCGGATCATGGTGTAGGATACGCCGATCGCCGGCCTGCTGAGGCCTTTGGCCGCCTTGCGGGCGGCGAGGGCGGCGATGCGGCCGGTCAGGGCCGCGAAGTCGGCTCCCGCGCGGTAATGCTCGTGGGTGGCGGCCGTCGCTCCGGCGAGGGTGAAGCAGACGAGATCGATGTCAAGCTCGCAGGCCAGTTCGATCTCGTGCGGGCCGAAGAGCAGGGCGTTGGTGATGAAGCCGACCTTGCGGCCGGCTTTTTTGGCCAATGTCGCCATGTCCCAGAAGCGGGGGTTGGTGAGCGGTTCGCCCCAGCCCTGGAGGAATATCATCTCGAAGGCGGCGAAGTGGGGCGCGAGGCGGCGCTCATATAGCTCCCACGGCATGACGGCGCTTTGCCAGCCGGCGGCCATAACGGTGCGCGGACAATAGCGGCATGACAGCTGGCAGGCGGTCGAGACTTCGACTTGTAAGCCTGTGATCCGGCGGCGTTTCGGCTGCGCCGCGTTCCCGAACCAGTCGCGGACCGATTTCAGCATTGTTTGTTCTCCTTGGGGACACTGTCAGGGGTTGGCGAAACGGGCGACGATGGTCTGGCGGAGGTCGTTCACGATTCTCCTTGACCTTTACTTTTGGAGCAGCGCTGGGTATAATATCTAATATAGATTATATTGTCAATAGTTTAAAAAATCAACAGTATGTTTTTACAACTGAGGTGCGGGTGTTATGGATGAGAAGGTTGTCGCTCTGCGCGCAGCGGTGAAGGATTTTATCCGTTCGGTGGGGCTGCTGGAGGGGAAGAAGTCGTTCTGCGCCGATTGTTCGTATGCCCAGTGCCACGCGATCACCGAGGTGGGCGCCGCGCCGGGAATTTCCCTCGGCGAGCTGGCCGGCAGGGTGATGATGGATAAGAGCGCTCTTAGCCGGGTGGTCGATGAGCTTGTTCGCATGGGTTATATTAGGCGGGAACAGGACCCGGCCGACCGGCGGTATGTGAAGCTGGCGCTGACCGCGGCCGGGGAAGGGCTGCGCGACGAGATAAACGAGCGGTCGGGCCGTGTTTTCGCGGGTGTGCTGGTGGCGATTCCGGAGGCTAAGCGCGGGGTGGCTGTCGAAGGAATAGAGCTGTTGGCGGCGGCGTTCAGGCGCACGCTGCCGGCGAGGAAGTAGGCGGGAGACGGTGGCGGCCCCAAGAGGGGCTTTTACAGCGGCGGGAAAACAGGTAGAATATAGGTGGTAAGTCTGGCTGGCGGGAGAGGCTTTTATGGATGATATCGATCTTAAGATTGTGGAGATGCTGCAGAATAATGCCCGTATTTCCAACGCCGAGATTGCCCGCAGGGTGAATATGGCGCCGTCGGCGGTCCTGGAGAGGATTAAGAAGCTGGAGGAACGCCGGGTGATCCGGGAGTATGGTACGCGACTCGACCCGGCAGCCGTCGGGCTGGGTCTGCTGGCGTTCGTGGCGGTGAAGGCCGACTACTGCGAGGGCAGCGATACCGGCCAGCTGCTGGCCGCCGTCCCAGGGGTGCTGGAGGTGCACAATGTGGCCGGCGACGACTGCTTTCTGGTGAAGGTGCGGACGCGGGACACTGAGCACCTTGGGCGGCTGCTGAGCGAGCAGTTCCGCAATATTCCCGCGATCCGTTCGACGAAGACGACGATCGTGCTGGCGACGGTGAAGGAGACGAACAGCCTGCCGCTGCCGGAATGAGGGGTGGTCAGGCGGTTTTTTGCAGCAGGCCCACAGGGGCCTGTTGTTATTTTGTTTCTAAATGTTGGCTAAAAACAGAATTTTATTCTTTACTGACGCGATTGAACAGAATATAATGCTTATAAAAGAGGGGAAACGAGGAACTGTCATGGGGAAATTCCCGGTTGAGAGGAAGGCGGCCATGCTTGCGGCCGCTTTATTTTCGGTGTATGTCTGCTGGGGTGGCACGTATCTGGCGATCAGGTTCGCGGTGGAGACTATGCCGCCGTTTCTGATGGCGGGGATGCGGTTCGTGCTGGCGGGGGCGTTTATGTACGCGCTGTCCCGCCGGCGGGGCGCGCCCGCCCCGGCGGGCGGCGACTGGCTGCGGGCCGCCGGGGTGGGGATGCTGCTGCTGGCCGGGGGCAACGGGGGCGTGGTATGGGCGGCGAAGATGGTGCCGTCGAGCCTGACTGCCCTGCTTGTGGCGACGTCGCCGTTGTGGATGGTGACGCTTAACTGGCTGTGGCTGAAGGATACCCGGCCGGGACTGACGACGTGGGCCGGCGTGGCGCTGGGCCTGGTGGGCATCGGCCTGCTGGCCGGCGGGGAGAGTGTTGTTATGGGGGCGAGCCCGGTGAGCCCGTTTTGGGCCTTGGTGCTGACGGGGGCGTCGTTCTTGTGGGCGCTGGGTTCGATTGCGTCGCGTAAGGTGAATTTGCCAGGGTCGGCGGTGATGTCGACGGGGATGCAGATGCTGGGCGGCGGCGCGACGCTGCTGCTGATGGGCGCGGCCGCGGGCGAATGGGGCCAGCTGACGGTGGCGGCGGTGTCGCTGAAGTCGTTCCTGGGGTTCGTTTATCTGGTGGTGTTCGGGTCGCTGGTGGGCTTCAGCGCGTATGTGTGGCTGCTGCAGAATGCTTCGCCGGTGCTGGCGTCTACGTATGCGTACGTGAACCCGGTGGTGGCGATGCTGCTCGGCGTGGTGCTGGGCGGCGAGGCTTTGGGCGGGCGGACGGTGGTGTCGGCGGCGGTGATCGTGTTTGCGGTTATTCTCCTGACCGCGAGCCAGGTGCGCAGGACTTCAGCGATGGAGTCCGCCTTATCGCGCAAGAAGACTTGCCCCAGCCGGGGGGAGTGACGATAATATGGTTTAGGGTATATAAAAAGGCTGCCGGAAGGCAGCTTTTTGCATATGCGGTGTTTCTATGCGTTTTGCCGGTCGGGGAGGAGTTCGCTGGCGAGGGTGCCGGCGAGGATGAGGACGCAGCCGAGGATTTGCTGCCCGGAGAGGGTTTCACCGAGGAGGTGGATGCCGGCAAGGGCGGCAAAGACGGGTTCGAGGGCGAAGATGATGGCGGTGCGGCTGGGGGTGGTGAACTGCTGGGCGGTGGTCTGGACGAGGAAGGCGAGGGCAGTGGCGGGGATGGCGGTGATGGCGAGGGCGAGCCAGACGTCGCTTGTCAGTCGGGCGGGCAGTGTTTCGACGCTCGCTGCGACGACGCCGCTTAAGAGGGCGGTGACGCCGATCTGGAGGGTGGCGAGGATTTTGGCGTCGAAGCGGGGGGCGAAACGGCCGATGGCGAGGATGTGGAGGGCGAAGGCGACGGCGCAGAAGAAGACGAGGGTGTCGCCGTAGCTGACGGTGATACCGTTTTCGAGGGTGAGGAGGGCAAGGCCGACGACGGCGAGGCCGGCGCCGGCGACGACCGGAAGGCCGGGGAGGCGACGGCTGGCGACGGCGGCGAAGCAGGGCACGAGCGCAACGGCAAGGCCGGTGATGAAGCCGGCGTTGGCGGCGGAGGTGTATTTAAGGCCGGCGGTCTGGAAGGCGTAGCCGGCGAAGAGGAAGACGCCGATTATGAGCGAGGCCCTGACTTCGGGCCAGCCGGCGGCGGCCAGGCGGCGACGGAAGAGGAGGGCGAGGAAGAGGAAGGCGATGGCGAAGCGGATGGTGAGGAAGGTGAAGACGCCGATTGCGGCGAGGGCGTTTTTTACGGCGACGAAGGTGACGCCCCAGACGAAGACGACGGCGATGAGGGAGAGGTCGGCGAGAACGCGCCGCCAGGGGGTGTGGGCGGAGAGCGGGGTGTTGTCCAAGGCGATCCCTCCCGGGGGGAATTATCCAAACGCATTCATTATACCTTATTTTCGCGGGGGCGGGAATGTTCGCCGGGAAATGGGCCGCCGGCCTTGCCTATTTGTGGCAGGCGAGTTATAATTAATTGAGCATATGCCCAAATGGGAGGGGTCGGGGTGGCGAGGCGAAAATGTTGCGGGATCGTGGACGAGGAGCCTTTCTGCCGGCGCTTTCTGCCTGAGGGCGAGGCTGCGGCGGGGGTGACGCGGGTTTCCATGGAGGAGTTCGAGGCCATTCGCCTGAAGGATCTGGCGGGGCTCGACCAGAGCGGCTGCGCCGCCGCGATGGGGCTTTCCCGGCCGACCTTCCAGCGGATATTGCGTTCCGCCAGGTTCAAGGTGGCGACCGCGTTGGTCGCCGGACAGCAGATTATTTTTGAAGGAGGAAGTTATACAATGAAGAACAGGGTATTCGAGTGCGTTGACTGCGGACAGCGTTGGGAGGAGCCGCCGTGCACGGCCGGCGGCCGTCACGGGTACGAGATTGCGTGCCCCAAATGCGGCGGGATGAAGAAGATGAAGGTGGCCGAGGACGGCACTACGACGGCGTGCGGCGGCGGGCACCACGGGCATGGGCACGCTCATGGCCAAGGCCACGGATGCTGCGGAGGGCGCTAAGATGCTGGAGTTCGAGCGCACGGTGACTGCGCCGGGCGGCGACGCGGCGGTGAGTGTTTTCGCCGATACGGAGAAGGGCCATGTGGTTTATCTGTCGCACACCGGGACGATGGTGGTGGTGGATAATGCCAAGGTCAAAGACGGCAGAACTAGGGCGGCCGGCTTTACGGTCGCCAGCAGCGGCTGCGGCAGCTGCGACGGCTGTTAGGAGGGATTGGGATGAGGATAACGGTTGTCGTCGACAACTGTATCATGCCCAAGTCGAAGAAGCCTTTCCGGGCGGAGCACGGTTTGTCGCTGCTTGTAGAGACGGAGGGCGGACGGTTCCTTTTCGACGCCGGGCAGAGCGAGGTTGCGACGTTTAATCTTGCCCTATTGGGCGTCCGCCCCGCCGATCTGGACGCGATCATTCTCAGCCACGGCCATTACGACCACACGGGCGGCCTGGCGGCCATGCTTGTTCAGGCCGGGAAGAGGCTGCCGGTATACTGCCACTCCGAGGCTTTCGCCAACCGTTATTCGGTGGCCGGTGGGGTTACCCGCTTCGCAGGCATGCCGCACGCTAAGGAACAGCTTGTTTCGCTCGGGGCGGATTTCCGTCCGGTGGTGGAACCGACCGAGCTGGCGCCGGGGCTGACGATAAGCGGCTCTGTCCCGCGGGAAACGGGGTATGAGACCGGCGACCCGTTCCTGAAGGCCGCGGGAGCGGACGGCTGCTGCGGCGGCGAACACGATATTGTGCCGGACGATATGGCCATCTTCCACGCCGGCGACAAGGGGCTGACGGTGATAAGCGGCTGCGCCCACGCAGGGATCGTGAATGTCATCAGGCACGGTCTGGCGGTGACGGGCTGCGGCCGGCTGCACGCCATCGTCGGCGGCACTCACCTGGGGCCGGTGGAGAAGGGCCAGCAGGAAGCAACGCTGGCGGAGCTGGAGCGGCTGGAGCCTTCGCTGGTGGCCGCGAATCACTGCACCGGTTTTTATATGCTGGCCAGGCTGTATGGGATTTTCGGCGCGAAGTTCGTGCCGGCGTTCGTGGGTACGGTGATCGAAGTATAGAAGGATAAACGACAAAACACGCATTTTGCAATGCGTGTTTTTTGTAATGTTTTTCCATTAAAACAAAATTTTCCTAAAAATGTAAAATTTAGGACTGAAGTCCCGGATAATTGGGACTGTGGCCAGTAACCAAATTTTTACGAAAATGATATTGTTATGTCAGAAGGATTTTACCTGAGCACGCAGAAGTAGAACGTATGTTCGATGTATGCGGAGGTAGGGGGAAATGAAATACCGACTATGCACGTTTTCCCCGGCGGTGAAGTGGATCCGCGACCGAGAGGGGGTTTACTGGGTAAACGGCGAGTATCTCGAAGAGTTTCTGCGTATATATTGCCCGGACAGAAAGTAGTCGTGAGGGGCTACTTTTTGTTTCTGGATAGGATGGCGATTATTTGTTCGAGGTCTTCGGGCGGCAGGCCGCTGTCTTTGATCTTTTTGCCGAGGGCGATCCAGGGGAGGTTGTCGCCGGACATGATGAATTTGAGGAGGTCTTCCGGGGTGTCGGCGGGGAGGATATCGGCCGGCAGGACGACTTCGTCGAGGTAGAAGAAGTTTTTGTCCTTGATTTTGAGCCCCTGGCACAGTTTGGCTACGGTGGCTTCGCGCGGGTATTTTATGATGCCGTTCTCCAGCTCGGAGATGGTGGATTGCTTGACACCGGTGACTTTTTCGGTGTGGGTCATCGACCAGTTTAACGATTCCCTGACCGCCCGCAGGCGTTCGCCGTGAAATTCCATGCTATGGCCTCCATATGTCGAATGCAATGGGTGTATTTGTTGGTATATTTCGGCTTGTTCGATAGTTAACCTTTTCGATTAATTCGATAATATTGCAGAAATAATTATTTAATATCGAAAAAAGATATTGACTTCAATCGAAAAAGTCGATAATATTTAGATGCAAGGCAAGTTGTCCGGAATAATTCGATTGGGGGCAAGTTGTGCCGCTGCGAACGACTGGAGGTGGCGTGTGTGGCGAGGATAAGCCTGTCGCTGTATGAGGAGGAAGGATTGCCGGTGGAGGTCCAGGGGGAACGGTTTGCTTTTGGCGAGGTCGTTTATTTTACGCTGGGAGGCTTCGGCACAGCCGATATGGTGTGCCTCCATCTCAGTCCGGCGCAGTTGGCTGCGGTGGGGAGGGCGATCGCCGCTTACCGGGAAAGGGCGGCGGGGCCGGAGGAAGCGGGGCGGCGGGGATGAGGCCGGGCGACCGGCGGTTGGAGCCGCCGCGCGAGCCGCGGGAAGCGGGCGTTTGCTGCGGCTGCGGGGAGGCGATTCTCGCCGACGAGGAGTGGCTGGTGTTCGAGAGCGGCAAGATGATTCACGGTCACCCGGATTGTAAGGTGCGGTTGGTCGACCGGATGCTGGGGCTGTGCTAAGGGGCGAGAGGAGGGGTATGGGGTGCGGAGGTTTGTATGTTCCGGCTGCGAGCGGGTGTGGTACAGCGCGGCGCTGGTGGACGAGCCTTGCGAGGCCTGCGGCGGCCGGCTGCGGGAGACGGAGCGGGCTGCCGGGGAGCAGGACGGGGAATGAGCGGCGGGAGGCATTTTCGCGAGGCGCTGCCCCCCTGTCGCTGGGAGGCTGCCAGTTTGTTCCTGCGCAGCCTGGCGGCGCGGCGCGGGTGCGGGCGGTTACGGGTGGGAATGTTCCTTCGCGAGTACCGGAGCGGACGAATATCTGACGGACAGGCCGGGGGTGAGGAGTGTGATCGCTGACGGCGGGGCGGAGGAGCTGTTGATGGCGCTTTTCCAGCAGGCGCGGGACGATCTGGAGACGATTTTCGCGCGGGTGACGCTGCTGCGGAAGGCCTGCGGGCGCGGCTGCCTGGCACAGCATGTGGCGATGTACGGCCTGCCGCTGACGACTGAGGATGAGCGGTCGGCGCTGTGGTGGTACGAGGGGCGGCGCGGTTTGCCAACGGATCTGGCGGCGATGGTGGGGGCGATCGTTCAGTTCCGGAGGTATTGCCAGAGCTGCTGCCAACTGACGGGGAGGGGCGAGGATGGGCGACTGGTACAGCGACGCCGCGTTGGAGGATTTGCTGGAGAGTTACCCGGTGATAAAGGCTCAGGCGGCGATCGAGGCCGAGGCGCTGAAACATCTCTTCCCGAGCTGTACGACAGGGTGCGATGGAAAGGTCCGCGGCGGCGAGGCGCCGGACGGCACGGGGGCGTTTGCGGTGCGGAGGGAGGAACGGTCGCAGAATACGCGGCGGGCAAAGGCGGTCGAGATCGCCTGTGAGGCGTTGTCGGAGCAGGAGCGGGAGTTGGTGCGGCTGATGTATTTCGAACGGTGGGGCGGGCGTCATGTCAGCCTGTATATGGGGGTGCGGCGGTCACGCCTGTTCGGCATCCGCCGCAGTGCGCTCGACAAGCTGGCGGCGATCCTGCTGTGAGGTGTGAGCGGACGTTTCAGCCTCTTGACAAAAAGCGCCGGCGGGTTATAGACTGATTTAAAGGCGTGCCCCTCGCCAGCGGTGAGGGGCCGCTTGCTTGATAGCCGGCAGGCCGGACGGAGGAGGAAGGTATGGGTCGGTGGGCTTATTGGCTGATCGCTGCGGCGGCTGTGCTGTGGGGCATTATCGCGGTGTTCGTCAAGGGCTTGACTGCGTACGGTTTTTCGCCCCTCCAGGTGGTGGCCGTGCGGGCGGCGGTCAGTGCCGCCGGACTTGTCGCTTACGCGGCGGTAATGGACCGGAAGGCGCTGGTGATCAGGCCGGCGGACGGCGGCTATTTCGTCGGTACTGGTATTGTTAGTATTATTTTTTTCAACTGGTGTTATTTTACGGCCATCGAGACGACTTCGGTCGGGGTGGCGGCCGTTCTTCTTTATACGGCGCCGGCGTTCGTGGCCGTTTTGTCCCGGGCGGTGTTCGGGGAGCGGATTACGGGACGGAAGGCGGCGGCGGTGGCGGTCACTTTTGTCGGCTGCGCGCTGGTGGTGGGGCTGTTGCCCGGCCTTTCGGGCGCGGTGCGGCCGCTGGGCCTGCTCGCCGGTCTGGGGGCCGGGGTGGGCTACGCTTTGTACAGTATTTTCGGCAAGCTGGCGCTGCGCAGGTACGGAGCGCTGACGGTAACGACGTATACTTTTGTTTTTGCGGCGGCGGCTATTCTGCCGTTCAGCGGGCTGTGGGAGCAGCGGGCGCTGTTTGACGCCTGGCAGGTCTGGGGGTACGGCGCCGGGCTGGGGTTGTTTTCGACGGTGCTGGCTTATCTGTTGTATACTGTTGGTCTGAAGTATATCGAGCCGGGGCGGGCGGCGGTGACAGCGACGCTTGAGCCGCTGGTCGCGGCGGCGCTGGGGGCGGCGGTGTTCGGCGAGACGCTGACAGGCTGGCAGCTGGCGGGTATGGCGCTGGTGGTCGCGGCTGTGGCGGGCGTGCAGAAACGGACGGGATGAACTCCGGCCGCCGATGAGATGATAAGACAGGGGCGGACAGGAAGGGGAAGGACATGGACGAGGAGGAGCGCCGCGCCGGGAAAGAACCTGGGACGGGCAGGCAGCCGGAAACGCTGCCGGACATCAATCCCTGGCGGGACATTTTTTTCCGGCCCCGGGCGACGACCCGCTGGCTGCTGACAAAGGAGACGGCTGAGTCGGCGCAGACGATGTGGTTTTCTTTCACGGCGCTGTTTATCGTGATGCTGTTTCTGGCGGTGATGTTCAAGCCGGGGAATGGCGACGGTGCGGTGACGAAGATGCAGCTGGTGATTTTTACGCCGCTGATTTTCATGCTGTCGTGGGTTTACTATATTGTGGAAAGTTATCTGCTGTGTGCGCTGAGCAGGCTGATGGGCGGCCGGTGCGAGGTATGGGAGATGCGGGTGGTGAATGCTTTTACGACGGCGATTCCCGGCGTGTTCATGGGTTTCGTGCAGTTGGGAGTGTTTATCTTCTTCGACCGCAAGGGGCTGGTGACCACGCTGGTGGATAATGTCGTCCTGGTGTGGTCGTCGTACATCACTTTGGGCGCGATCGCCGCGGCGGCGGGTATTCCCGCCTGGCGGGCGCTGGTGGTGTATATGGCGTCGGCAGGGCTGTGGCTGGCAGGATTTTGGATCGCGTCCCTGCTGCTGCCAGGGGTGGCCGGGCTGCTGGCGAAATAATACCGGGGGCATACGGGCAAATATAAAGGGACTGCGGCCAGCGGGCTGCAGTCCCTGTTTTGCGGTCGGCGCTCAAAGGGCGCGGATGAGTTTGGCGGGCGGGGTGTCGCCGCTCTGGCCGTAGTAGATGATGTTGAGAAAGCGCACCGGCCTGTCGGCGAGGTTGCGGTAGAAGTGCGGTTTGTCGGCGTGGGTGTGGATGGCGTCGCCGGTTTCGAGCCGGTAGGCGTCGCCGCCGATGGTGATTTCGATCGCGCCTTCGATGACGAAGATGTATTCTTCGGTGTGGGTGGCGTGGGGGTCGGAGGCGTGGGAGGCGCTGGGGTCGAGGGTTACAAGGCATATTTCGAAGTGGTGGTCCTGCTCGAAAGGGAAGAGGGGGAAGATTTTAAGGCCGGCGGCGTCGTCGATGACGGGCGGAATGTCGGCGGAGCGGACAACTTCGACGGGGTTGCGCTTTTCGGTGATCAGTTCGCTGAAGGCGATGCGGAGGCCGAGGGCGACTTTCCACAGTGTGGCTACGGTGGGGTTGGATTCGCCGCGTTCGATCTGGCTGACCATGGCCTTGCTGACTCCGGAAAGCTCGGCGACCTTGTCGAGGCTGAGCCCGCGCTGTTTACGGATTTCGGCCAGGTTGGCGCCGATGACGGCAGACAGGTTTTCCATTGGTTTTTCCTCCGGACGGCGTATGTTATATTGTACGTATGTCTACGATAACATATATGGGAAGTATTTACAAGTGAGGCGCTTTGTCGGCTGGCAATTCTGGGCGGAGCGGAGGATGGAAAGGAACGACGGCTGCTCAGCCGTCGTTCCTTTATGAGGTGGGGTTATTTGTTTTTGCCGTTGCTTTTGCCAGGTTTACCGGGTTTGTTGTCTTTGTCGTCGTTGTCGTTCTTGTTGGCTTTGCCGGGCTTGTCTTCTTCTTCGATGTCGATACCGATCTTGATCTTGAGTTGGTCGGCGTCAATATCGAAATTTCCGTCGCGGAGGAGCCTGTCTGACTTGTCGGCGGCGCCGCGCAGTTTGACCCCGAGGGTTTTAGCTATTTTCCCCCAGCCCATCTTTTGGTCGTAACGAAGGTGGAGAATGTGGCTAACCGGATAACCGGAAGCGTGAGCGAGGCTGTAGGCGAGGGCGATTTCGCCGTGGCCCATATTGCGGGTTGTTTTGAGTTCGCTGATTTCGTATACTGTAACCGGGATGTCGAGGATACGGAAGATGAGGTTGGCCAAGGAGGCTTCGGGCGAGTTTTCGACGACGACGACGCCAGCGGCTTGAGCAACAGCGGCGGTTCCGGAGACGCCAGCGACAAAGGTGAGGAAGGCGAAGAGGATGAACAGGGTGAGGATTTTTGGGTGGCGCAGCAAGGGAAACACCTCTCTTCAAAAATGTGGCGGCCGGCCTAAGCCGTGCCTGTCTTAACACTAGCGTACCATTCCTTGACTGGCTAGTCAATTTCTGGTTGGCAGAGAAAAACGTGGAGCAGAGGTGAATACGGGCGAAAGGCGCGACTAAGGCAGGTAAAAAGGGTAAATTTGACTGGTTAGTCAGCATTGGCGGAGAATGAGCGTGAGGGAGGCGGGGGCATGGGACACGTGTAAAAGAGCGAGAGGAATAAAAAACGAGGAGGTAAAAGAAAATGGCAAAGAAGAAGCTTGGCAACAGGCCGTTTCTGTACCCTTATCCGGTGGTGCTGGTGGGGACGGAGGTGGAAGGTAAGGCGAATTTCCTGGCGATCGCTTTCTGCGGGATCGTGAACATGAACCCCGGCATGCTGGCTATCGGCATCGGCCGGGGCCATCACAGCACAAAAGGTTTGCTGGCCAACAAGGCTTTCAGCGTGAATATCCCGTCCGAGGGGATGCTGGCGGCGACCGATTACGCGGGGATGGTGTCGGGGAGCAAGGTGGATAAGAGCGGGCTGTTCGAGGTGTTCCGCGGCGAGGTCGCCGGGGCGCCGATGATAAAGGAGTGCCCGCTGAGCATGGAGTGCAAGGTGCGGGAGGTGCTCGACATGGGCGGCAACGATTATATCGTGGTCGCCGAGATCGTGGAGACGCACGCCGGGGAGGAGTTTCTGACCGACGGGATGCCGGACGTGACGAAGATGAAGCCGGTGGTGTTCTCGATGTTCGACAACCGCTACTGGGGCCTCGGCCAAATGCTCGGCAACGGCTGGAGTCTGGGCAAGGATTATAAGCCGAAGGCATAGGGAACACAAAAAGCCGCCCGCAAGGGCGGCTTTCGTATTGGAGCGTTCCTAAATGGAATGCGCACGGCCGTTCAGAAGTGCCCAGATGCTAGGCGCACCGGAGGCTGACACCGGAAGCGTACACGAACGTACGCTGAGGATGGCAGTCGAGGAGCACGAAGCAGATGGGCGCTTATGGGCGGCCTCATTGTTTTTTGCCACAAAACTAATATTCGAAGAACATGCGCTGGATTGTGGGAGGATCGTCCGTCTTCGTCAGCGCGAGCATGAGGAGGACGCGCGCTTTTTGGGGGTTTAAGGTGTCGGCGGCGATGAAGCCGCAGTCGTCGTCGCAGACGGCGCTGTTGCGGGTGACGATGCCGCTGGAGACGCGGGTGCTGCGGACGATGACGATGCCGCGGCGGGCGAGGGCGATGAGGTTTTGGCGGGTGGCGGCGGACATGCCGCCGTTGCCTACGCCGGCGACGACGATGCCTCTGGCGCCGGCGGCTACCGCGGCGTCGGCCAGGCAGCAGTCGTTGCCTACATAGGTGTAGATGATTTCGACTTTGGGCAGGGCGGTGAGGCCGGCGAGGCCGAATTCGGCGGCGAAGGTGTGTTTGCGGGCCGGCCGGCGGTAGAAGTAGGGTTTGCCGGCCTGGATATAGCCGAGGTAGCCGAGCTCCGGGGCTTTGAAGGCGTCCTGGAGGGCGGTGTTTGTTTTGGTGACGTCGCGGCTGCAGTTGATGGTGTCGTTGAGGGCGACGAGGACGCCGGCGCCGGCGGCGTCGTCGCAGGCGGCGAGGGCGACGGCGTCGTAGAGGTTCATGGGGCCGTCGGTGCTGATGACGTTGGCGGGCCGGAGAGCGCCGACCATGACGACGGGTTTGGCGCTTTTGACGGTGAGGTTGAGGAAGTAGGCGGTTTCTTCCATGGTGTCGGTGCCGTGGGTGACGACGATGCCGTCGACGTCAGGCGAGGCGAGGAGGGTGTTTATGCGCCCGGCGAGGGCGAGCCAGACGGCGTGGGTCATGTCGGCGCTGTCGATCTGGGCGAGCTGTTCGCCGCTGACGGTGGCGATGTCCGCGAGGGCGGGGACTTCGGCGATGAGGGCGTCGATGGAGAGGAGGGCGGATGTGTAGCAGGCTGTTTCGGTGCTGGAGGCGGCTTTGCCGGCGATTGTGCCGCCGGTGGCGAGGATGACGATGTTCTTTTTCACGCGGGCACCTCCGGTTGGGGAGTGTTGGTATGATTATTATAGCATTGCTGATAGCGACCATAATATATGATTTGCAACGGACGCAATAAAAAGGCGCGGATTGCCGGGCGGGCCGCGGGACGAAATGGCGTGGCGGGCAGAAAGGGTTTGGGCCGGAAGGCGCCGAAGAAAACAGTAACACGGACAAGGAGATGGTATAAGATGATTCGCGCAGCGATTTTGGAGAAGCCGCTTTCCCCGCTGGTGATCCGGGAGTTTCCGGAGCCTGAGCTTGAGCGGGGGGCAGCGTGGCTGGAGACGATTTACAGCGAGGTATGCGGTACCGACGTCCATCTGTATCACGGACGGCTGGCGGGGGTGCCGTATCCGATAATTCCCGGTCATATCAATGTGGGACGTATGGGCGCGATGAACGGCGAGGTCCGCGATGTGGACGGCAATGTGCTGCGGGAAGGGGATGTGGTGACATTCCTCGATGTGCACGAGACGTGTCACGATTGCTGGTATTGTCTGGTGGCAAAGACGTCGACGCGCTGCCCGCAGCGTAAGGTTTACGGCATCACTTACGGCCTGGGCGACGGTTTTCTGGGCGGCTGGAGCAATAAGATTTACCTCAAGCCGGGGGTCAAGATCGTTAAGTTGCCTGCCGGGCTCGATCCGGCGGTGTTCATCGGCGGCGGCTGCGGCCTGCCGACGGCTTTCCACGCGGTGGAACAGGCGGGGATAAAGCTGGGCGACACGGTGGTTGTCCAGGGCAGCGGCCCGGTGGGGCTGAACGCGGCGATTCTGGCCCAACTGGTGGGAGCGATCAAGGTTATCGTGGTGGGCGGCCCGGCGCTGCGGCTTGAGCTGGCGCGCGAGTTCGGGGTCGACGCGGTGATCAATATCGAGGCGACGAAGGCCGAGGACCGTGTGAAGGCTGTGAAGGAGATGACCGGCGGCCGGGGCGCGGATGTCGTGATCGAGGCGACGGGGGCGCCGGGGGCGGTAGCCGAGGGAATGGCGATGGCCCGCGACGCGGGGACGTATGTGGTGGCCGGGCAGTACACCGACAACGGCGACGTGACGGTGAATCCGCACTGGCTGCTGAATAAGAAGCATCTGACGGTGAAGGGTATCTGGGGGATCGACCTCAGTCATTTTTACCGCTCGATTCTAGTGATGGGAAAATATCGCGGGCGGTTCGCCTGGGAGAAGATGGTTTCCCGCCATTACGGTCTGGACGAGGCGAATAAGGCGATCGACGATGTCGAGCATTGCCGGGTGATGAAGGCGGTAATAAAGCCGTAGAATCAAGGAGGGCCGGATGATGAAGGGTAAGGGGTTTGTCATCAAGACCATGGAGCGGGCCGAAATCGACCTGGCAGTGGAGTGGGCGGCCCGCGAGGGCTGGAATCCGGGGCTGCACGACGCGGCGTGTTTTTATGCCGCCGACCGGGAGGGGTTTCTGCTGGGCAGCCTGGACGGCGAGCCGGTGGGCTGCGTCTCGGCGGTGAAGTACGGACAGGGTTACGGTTTCCTCGGTTTCTACATCGTGGCGCCGGAGTATCGCGGCCGCGGGCTGGGTATCCAGCTGTGGCGGGCGGCGATGGACAGGCTGGCGGGCCGCAATATCGGCCTGGACGGAGTGCTGGCGCAGCAGGAGAATTACCGCAAGTCGGGTTTCCGTCTGGCGTATCAGAACGCCCGCTACGAGGGGGTTGATCTGGCCGGCGGCCGGGTGAGCGACCGGGTCGCGCCGCTGGCGGAGATGGATTTCGCAGCGGTGGCCGATTATGACGGTGCGGTGTTCGGCACCGACCGCGCCGCCTTTCTGCGGGCCTGGGTGGCCCAGCCGGAGGGCGTGGCCCTGGGCTACAGGCGCGGGGACCGGCTGGCCGGCTATGGCGTGCTGCGCCCGTGCCGGCAGGGATTTAAGATCGGGCCGCTGTTCGCGGACGACGGCGCTGTTGCGGATGAGCTTTTTACCGCCCTGGCGGCGCGCGCAGGGGGCGAGCCGGTGTATCTGGACGTGCCGGAGGCCAACGCCGCGGCGCTGGACGTAGTGCGCCACTACCGGATGAAGATGGTGTTCGCGACGGCGCGGATGTACTCGCAGCATGTACCGGCCGTGCCGCTTGAGAAGGTTTTCGGGGTGACGACTTTCGAACTTGGCTGAGGATGGAAAAAACCTGACCGCTTATGGTCAGGTTTTTTTATTTGCGGCGGTGTTTTTCCATGAGGATGTTGAACAGGGTGGTCTTTTCGGTGAGTTTGCGGCTGAGGCGGCTGCGTTCTTCACCGGGGGCGCAGGCGGCGACCGCCTGCTCTAGGGTGACGATTTCTTTTTTGAGGTCGAGCTCCACCGGCAGTTGGCCGGCGTTGCGGAGGATTTTGTAGGCGGCCCTGCGGTCGGCGGGGACGAGGGCGAGGTTGTCGGGCGGGAGGGGTTTGCCTTTGCCGGGAAGATTGTCGAATTCGCCGTCTTCGATGGCTGCGAGGATGCGCCGCTCGGCGAGGATGTGGAGGATGTCGTCGCTCATTTTTTCACCATCCGGGGCAGTGAGTCGTGCCTTTATCATACCGCAAAGCGGCGGGACTGAAAATAGCGGTGGGACAGGCAAAATATGGGTTGACTTTTGCTTTTTCATTTGGTACCATTTAACTAGATTACTAATTAAATAGTAATCTAGTTAAGTGGGTTTTTGTTACCCGGAAGAAGGTGCGGAGCGTGGAGAAGGAGTTTATCACCGTCCGTGCGGCGAGAAGGGCCGATATTCCCGGAATGTGGCGGCTGCTGCACTGCGAGGGACGATGCCTTGACGAGGCGGCGATTGCCGCCGGACTGGGAAATTTTTATGTGCTTACGCGCGGCCCCAAGCTCCTCGGGGTATACAATGCGGGGGACGCGGCCGGCTGGACGGCCGTGCATCCCTTATTTGGCCAGGATTTGGTGGAGGATATTATGGCTAAGGCGGTGAATGGTTTATTGAAGATAAATGAACCTGGTATCTGCGGGGTGAAAGAATGGAGTTTCAACTTAACAAGAAGACGGAGTTTCCCATCTATCAGCAGTTGAAGGAGCAGATCAGGTATTTTTTGCTGAACGGCGATCTGCAGCCTGGCACGAAGTTGCCGCCGCCGAAGGATCTGGCGGGTTATCTGCGGATTAACAAGAATACCGTCATTGTCGCTTATAAAGAGCTGGAAAAAGAAGGCGTGATCGTGACGAAGCACGGGCAGGGCACATATGTGTCGGAGCATTTGCCGCCCGACCCAGGGTTCAAGCGGAAGCAGGCTTTGATAGAACTGGCCCGCGAGGCGCTGGAGCGGGCGCGCGAGCTCGGTTTCGGCGCCGAGGATCTTTTTACGGTCGTTTTCAGCCAGACGGTGCTTGGGCTCGGCCCGGCGAAGGCGACACGGGTTCTTTTTGTGGAGTGCAATCCGCCGGATGTGAATTTCTATGTCGCGTCGCTGGAGAAAGAGATCAGGGTGCCGGTAGAGGGCTGTTTGCTGGCCGATCTGGCCGACAGGATGGACGACAAGTCGGCGCCGGATGTCGATGTGGTCGTGACGACGTTTTTCCATGTGGAGGATGTGAAGGCGATCTGCGAGCCGATGGACAAGAAGGTGATCGCGATCATGCCTGCGCCGGAAATGTCGGCGCTGCTCCAGGTGGGGCAGCTACCGCCGGGGACAAAGGTGGGGTTCATCTGCGGGACGGAGGGGAGCACGGAGGCGATGTCCGGTTCGTTGGGCGCTGCCGGAATCAGGCATATCGATTATGAATGCATTCCTTATGCCAATCGCGAGGCGGTGGCTAAGATGCTGACCGAGGTCGAAGTAATCGCCGGCTGCCGGTCGGTGGTGGAAGAGGTGCGCAAGATCGCTCCGCCGGGGGTGAGGGTAATGGAGTTCGGCAATGTACTGGAGCAGGGCGGCGTCGAATTGCTGCGCAAGTTCCTGCTGGAGCGGGACTGACAGGCTGCGGCGGCAGGAATGACGATTGTTGATGGGAGGAAGTCGGATGGTGATAACGGAGGTTCCGTTCTGCACGGTCGACTGGAGCACGGTGGAAGCGACCGAGCACCCCGGGGTGACGGGGAAAGCGTTGTGGCGCACTTTCGAAATGGGCAATATCCGCGTGCGGATGGTGGAATACACGCCCGGGTATCTGGCCGATCACTGGTGCAACCGCGGTCATGTGCTGTTGGTGCTCGAAGGGGAGCTGGTCACCGAGCTGGACGACGGCCGGAAGTTTACGCTGCCGGCGGGGACGAGCTACCAGGTGGCGGACGGGGCCAATCCGCACCGGTCTTCGACGGCGACGGGAGCGAAGCTTTTTATCGTCGATTAGGGTGAAGAAAAAACGGCACGCGCTCGCGTGCCGTTTTTTATTGGCTGAGGGCTTTGTTCAGATTGGTGAGGTTGTCGCGCATGATGCCAAGGTAGTTTTTGCCCTGCTGCGCTTCTTCGGGGGTGAGGTTTTCGACCGGGTTGAGGACGAGGAGGCTTGCGCCGGTTTCGCGGGCGATGGTTTCGGCCAGCCTGGGGCTGACGAGCGTTTCGAAGAAGATGTATTTGACTTGGTGCTCGCGGCAGAATTTGACGACCGAGGCCATTTTGTCGGGGGTGGGTTCGCTGTCGGGGGAGAGGCCCATGATCGGCAGTTGCTTGAGGCCGTAGCGTGCGACCAGGTAGCCGAAGGCGGCGTGGCTTGTGACGATTTCGCGGCGGGGCAGTCCGGCGAGGGCGGTCTGGTATTCCGTGTCGAGCTTGGCGAGTTCGCGGATATAGCCGGCGGCGTTTTGGCGGTAGTAGTCGGCGTTCGGGGGGTCGGCGGCGGCGAGGGCGGCGGCGATGGCTTCGACTTCTTTCTGGGCGAGGAGCGGGTCGAGCCACATATGGGCGTCGGTATGGGCGTCGCGGGGTTTGGCGTTTTTGTCGCCGCTGCCGTGGTCGTGGCCGTGGCCGTCGTCTTCCGCTGGTTTGAGCAGCGGGATTCCCTGGCTGACGGCGACGGCCTTAGTGGCGCCGAGGGTTTCGGCGGTGAGGAGTTTGCCGATGGTTTCGAAGCCGGCGCCGTGGTAGAGGAAGAGGCGCGCTGCCCGGATGGCGACGATTTCTTTGGCGGTGGGTTCCCAGTCGTGGGGCTCGGCGCCCGGCGGCATGAGCTGGGAAAGGTCGATTTTGTCGCCGCCTACCTGACGGGTGAATTCGTAGACGGGGTAAACGGAGGCGACGACTTTGATTTTGGCGGACGGGGCCGTCGGTGAGGGGGCGCCGGTTTTGGCGCCGCAGCCGAGGGTGAGGGCGAGGATGAGGGACAGGGCGCCGATTAGGCAATGTTTTTGAAGCCGGTTCATGGGAAGCCTCCTGTTTTTTCAGCCTGCGGGACGGCAGGCGCGGCAGTAACCGTAGAATTCGAGGGAATGGGAGACGACGGTGAAGCCGCGTTCTGCAGCCTGGGCGATTTCCTGGGGGATTACGGGGCAATAGTCGATGCACTCGGCCTGTCCGCAGACGAGGCAGATGAGATGATGATGGTGGTTGTCGGCGACGATTTCGAAGACGCTGCCGCCGCGGCCCGGCAGGTTGACCTGGTTGACGATGCCGAGGCGGATGAGGAGGGTGAGGTTGCGGTATACGGTGTCGAGGCTGACGTCGGGAGCCTGGCTTTTGACGTGGCTGTGGATTTCCTGCGCGGTGGGGAAGGGGGCGCAGGCCTGCAGGGCGGCTATGACGGCGCGCCGCTGCGGGGTAAGCTTGAAGCCTTTGCTCCGCAGGAGGTGCAGAAAGTCGTTCATAATAATTCTCCCAAATAGTAATATTACTATTTACCATTTTATACTGTTTATTCATGGCCGGCAAGGGTGATTTTGGCGAGGGGGAATTTTTTTAGCGGCGAGAGGGGCGGGCCGATTTCGGCAGTTGTTGGAAGGAATACGCGGCGTGTGTGTAGTAATTATTGGTGTCGGATTTCGACGAATTAACGCGAGCGGACGGGAAAGCGGGGATGGGATGAGCCGGGTGTCCGAGGGACTGAGTTGGCTGTTGATTTTCCCGTATGCTTATTTAGCTTATTTCCTGGGGAAGATGATCGGCGATAGCGCAAAGACGCCGCAGGTTGCGGCCGCTTTGTTCTGGGCGTATCTGGCCGTATACCCCGTCGCGGTGGTTGTGTTCAATTTCGTGACGAGAAGGCTTAGGGCGCGGGGGAGAAGGAGGCTGGCCCTGGCGGTTAGCCTGGTGCCTTACGGTGTTTTGGCGGCTGCGTGGGTGTCGTTTGCCTCTTTCGTCGGCGTGCTTTGCAGGTTGGGCTGATTTAGGGGGCCGCGACTGGCGAATTTTTTCGGGAGAGGTTCTGATGAGTTTTCTGGCCCGTAATGAGTATCTGCTCGGCGAGATAGACTATTATCACGGACAGGTCTGCGCCCGTCTGACTGACGACCGTTGGTCGGAGAATTACCGGCGGATTTGGAAGGTTGTCTGTCTGCAGTTGTGCTGGCATGACTATGACGACACCGCCGGGACGGGTGAACGGCTGGTGCGGACGCTGCTGCGCCGTACCGGCTACGGGCGGCAGTGGCCGCTGGACAGCCCGGTGCTGAACGGGCCGGTCGGTTTGTCGCGTACTGAGAGTATCGCCTGCAGGACGCTGTTCGGGTTCGATCTCATTACCGACGGCTGGGGCGACTGGGAGCCGCTGGCGCGGGGCGTGTCGGAGGCGGGGGAGACGCTGCTGGTGCTGCGGCTGCTTCCGTATCTGGAGTATTTGCTGGAAGTGGGGGCGGGCAACGGTTATTATTCTTTCCTGGCCGCACAGAACGGGGTGGCGGTCACGGCTCTGGAGCCGTCGCCGCTGGAGTACAAACAGTTGCGCGCCGGGGCAGCTTTGAACGGGCTCGCTAATATTACGGCGCCGGTGTGTTCGACCGGCGAATCGGCCGCAGGCGGGGCCTTGTATCTCGACGATGGCCCGCGGGTGAAGCCGCTGTTGCTGACGGATTACCGGGCCGCCGGTTCGTTCGTGAGGCTTGCTGCGGACGGGTTTGGCCCGGCGCTGCTGCAGGGAGCGGCCGACTGGCTGGCGTCGTATGACGCTCCGGTGCTGCTGGTGACGGGCGGGAAAGGCCCGGACGGCGGCTCGCAGGGGTGCGTGCCGGCGGAGGCGCAGGAGCTGGCGAAGTACGATTACGGCTTGTACGCGGTCAGCCGCGAGCCGGCGCACGCTGAGCCGCTGCTGACGCCGCTGGCGGGCGCGGTGCACCGTTCGACGGTCAGTTTCCTGGCGTTGCCGCCGATGGCCAAGGATCTGGCCGAGCAATTGACGAAGCCTGTCGATATGAGGGTGTTTACGCCGACAGCCAAACTGGAGAATCTGTTTTATTTCGTGAAGAATTCGTTCGAGGCGCTGTAGGATCGGGGCGTCCCGCCGCCGCTCTCAGGGCGGTGTTCGCGGCGCAAAAAAAAGTTGTATTTTTTCCTGGGGCGAGCAGGGGGAATGTGCCCACGCGGTGAATCGTTGTCTAGTAATGCTTTTCCATGTCGTAAAACACGAACAGGGAGGTCAAATCGGGAATGAAGAACAGGTACGTTATTCTGGCTCTGGCTTTGGTTTTTACGGCCGCGCTGGTGCTGGGAGGCTGCGGCGGCGGCGATAAGAAGCCGGCGGCGCCGGCAGCCCCGGAGAAGATGAAGGTGGCGTTCGTGTACATCGGGCCGGTCGGCGACGCAGGCTGGACTTACGCTCACGAACAGGGCCGCAAGTATCTCATGGAGAAAATGCCGGATATTCAGTCGACGATTATCGAATCCGTGCCGGAAGGCGCCGACTCCGAGCGGGTTATCACCCAGCTCGCCGAGCAGGGCCATAAGGTGATTTTCACCACCAGCTTCGGTTATATGGACCCGACGATCAACGTCGCCAAGAAGTATCCCAATGTTGTGTTTATGCATTGCTCGGGCTTTAAGACCGCCGCGAATGTGGGCACTTACTTCGGCCGCATCGAAGAGGCCCGCTATCTGACCGGCATCGCCGCCGGCAAGGCTACGAAGAGCAACGTTATCGGCTATGTGGCCGCGTTCCCGATTCCGGAAGTCGTCCGCGGCATCAACGGGTTTACCCTGGGCGTACGTTCGGTCAACCCTAACGCCAAGGTTAAGGTGATTTGGACCAATACCTGGTACGATCCGGCGAAGGAAAAGCAGGCCGCGGTTTCGCTGCTTGACGCCGGCGCGGATGTCATCGCGCAGCACCAGGATACTCCTGGACCGCAGCAGGCTGCCGAGGAGAAGGGTAAGTTCAGCGTCGGTTATAATACCGATATGAGCAAGATGGCGCCCAAGGCGGTGCTGACTTCGGCGGTTTGGAACTGGGGCCCGTATTATGTGAAGGTTGTCGATTCCGTCAAGAAGGGCACCTGGAAGAGCGAACAGTACTGGGGCCATATGAGCGACGGCATCGCGGATATCGCGCCTCTCGGACCGATGGTTCAGGAGGATGCCAAGAAACAGATCGCCGACGCCAAGGCTAAGATCATGAAGAACGAACTGAACATTTTCGCCGGCCCGCTCAAGGATCAGACCGGCGCGGTTAAGGTGCCGGCCGGACAGGCGCTGTCCGATAAGGATCAACTGGGCTGGAGCTGGTTTGTTGAAGGCGTAGACGGTACTATCCCGAAATAAGGATTACAAATAATGCGCTTGACGGAGAGCTGGCAGGCTTCGGCCTGCCGGCGCTCTGCGTTTTAGCCAGCGGAGGAAATGCATGGTAAAGCCGATTATCACGATGCGGGGGATGTATAAACGTTTCCCAGGCGTGTTGGCCAACGATAATATCGACATGGATATTTATCCGGGCGAGATCCACGCTCTCCTCGGGGAGAACGGCTCGGGGAAAAGCACGCTGATGTGCGTTCTGTCGGGTTTGTATATGCCTGACGGCGGCACGGTCTGCGTGAACGGCGAGGAGAAGAGGTTCCGCTCGCCGCGTGACGCCATCGCCTGCGGCATCGGCATGGTCCACCAGCACTTCAAGCTCGTGGAGCCGTTTTCGGTGGCCGAGAATATCGCGATGAGCGGGCAGCATGGCTCGTTCATGCTTTCAACAGAGAAAATGACGGCCGATATCGCCGAACTTGGCGATAAATACGGCTTGGCGATAAAACCGGAGGCGAGCGTGTGGCAGCTTTCGGTGGGGGAGAAGCAGCGGGTGGAGATCGTCCGTATGCTTTACCACGGTTCACGGGTGCTGATCCTCGACGAACCTACGGCGGTGCTGACTCCCCAGGAAGCGGCCGAGATGTTCAAGACGCTGCGCCGCATGGCGGCCGACGGCTGTGCGATCGTGTTTATTACCCATAAGCTCAACGAGGTGTACGAGCTTGCCGACCGGGTTACGGTGCTGCGGGGCGGCAAGGTGACCGGCGCTTTGGGCCGCAATCAGCTTGATACGAAGAAGCTTGTGTGGATGATGGTCGGCCGGGATGTCGTTTCCCAGTACGAGCGGGACGCTGTGCCGGAAGGCCGGCCGGTGCTGGAATTGAAAAAGGCGGTAGCCTTCAACGATATGGGGATGTACGGCCTGAAAGACCTGTCGCTGACGGTCAACGAAGGTGAGATTTTCGGTATTGCCGGGGTCGCCGGCAACGGTCAGCGGGAGCTGGCCGAGGTGATCACCGGGCTGCGCCGGATGGCGGACGGGACGGTCAGGCTGTATGACGAGGATGTGACGAATTTCCGCCCGGCGGATATGATCGCCCGCGGGGTGAGCTATGTGCCGGAAGACCGCCTGGGGGTGGGCCTGGTGCCGGAGCTGTCGGTGCTGGAGAATCTGCTGCTGAAGAGTTATCAGCAGCCCGAATTCTCCGGCCGCTGGCTGCTCGACGGCAAGGCGATCCGCGAGCGGGCGGCCAAGCTTGTTAAAGAATACAAGGTGCAGGTTTCGAGTCTCGACCAGCCGGTGAGGATGCTTTCCGGCGGCCATTTGCAGCGTTTGCTGCTGGCCAGGGAGATCGCGGAGAAGCCGAAGCTGATGGTGGTGGTGTATCCCGCCCGCGGCCTCGATGTGGGGGCGACTGAGGCTGTTCACCGCCTGCTGCTCGATCTCAAGGCCGAGAAGACGGCCGTGCTGCTGATTTCCGAGGATCTTGACGAGATTATGAAACTGGCCGACAGGGTTGGCGTGCTGTATAACGGCCAGTTGGTGGGCGAGTTTCCGGTGGAAGAGGCGGATATCGAGAGGATCGGCCTGCTGATGGCCGGGTCGGGAACGGAGGGAGGGAAGGCCGATGCTTATGAGATTTGAAAAGCGACTGGCGCCTTCGCCGTTCATGACGGTGGCGGTGCCGGTGGTTTCTGTGGTGCTGGCGCTGCTGTTCTGCGCCGCTTTCCTGGCGCTTACCGGCCGTCATCCCTTCGAGCTGTATTTCGCCATGCTGGAAGGCGCGCTGGGGTCGGCGTACGGCCTGTCGGAGACGACGGTCAAAGCGATTCCGCTGATGTTGTGCGGTCTGGGCGTTTCGCTGGCGTATCGCATGCAATTGTGGAATATCGGCGCCGAGGGCCAGCTTCATCTGGGGGCGTTGGCCGCGACCTGGGTGCCGCTGACTTTTCCGAACCTGCCGGCGTTCATCATGCTGCCGGCGATGGTGGTGCTCGGCATGGCCGCCGGGGCGCTGTGGGCGCTGGGACCGGGGTATCTGAAGGTAAAATGGCGGGTCAACGAAATTATTACGACGTTGATGCTTAATTATGTGGGCATACTAGTGGTTAATTATTTCGTTTACGGTCCGTGGCGCGATCCCAAGGGGTTTAATTTTCCGCTGACGGCGGAGTTCCCGCCTGCGGCGCTGCTGCCGACCTTCGGCGGCTCGCGGATCCACATCGGCCTGCTGCTGGCGCTGGCTCTGGTAGTGGTGTTTATCGTTATTTTCCGCAATTCACGCTGGGGCTACGAGATAAAGGTAATCGGCTCGAGCGAACGGGCGGCGCGCTATGCGGGGATGGATATCAAGCGCAATATGCTGCTGGTGATGGCGCTGTCCGGCGCGGTGTGCGGCCTGGCCGGCATGACGGAGGTCAGCGGTATCGCCGGGAGGCTGCAGCCGGGTCTTAGTCCGGGCTACGGTTATACGGCGATCATCGTCGCCTGGCTGGCGCGGCTGAATCCGATCGCGATCGTGCTGGTGGCCGGGATGTTCGGCGTGCTGCAGGTGGGCGGTTATATTGTGCAGACTTTCGGGGTGCCGGCGTCGATGGTGGCGATGATCCAGGGGGCTGTGCTGTTTTTCGTGATCGGCGGCGAGATGTTCGCCAATTACCGGGTTGTTTTCCCGAGCTTGAAGGGGGCGGAAAAGGCGGATGAGTGAGCAGTCGATAATCATATCAATTCTCGCGGCCGCTGTGACCGCAGGCACGCCGATCCTCTATGCGGCGCTCGGCGAGCTTCTCACCGAACGGGCCGGTATTCTGAACCTCGGTGTCGAGGGGATCATGCTGGTGGGGGCGGTGTCGGGCTTTATCGCCGCCGTGGCCACGGGCAGCTGCTGGTGGGGTCTGCTGGCCGCGATGGCGGCCGGCGGGGCGGTGGCTTTCATCCACGGGGTGCTGACGATTACGCTGCGGGCCAACCAGACGGTGAGCGGTCTGGCGTTGACGCTTTTCGGCACAGGCCTGTCGGGGTATCTGGGCAAGTCGTATATCGGTATGCCGGTGCCGCAGGCTTTTAAGGCGACGTCGCTGGGGCCGCTGTCCGATATCCCGTATATCGGCCCGATTCTGTTCCAGCATGATGTGCTGGTCTATGCCAGTTATCTGCTGGTGCCGGCGATGGCGTTTTTCATCCATCGCACGCGGCCCGGCCTTATTCTGCGGGCTATCGGCGAGAACCCTGCGGCCGCCGACGCACTGGGCTTTAAGGTATTTTCGCTCAGGCATATGTATGTGGTCGTCGGCGGGATGCTGTGCGGCGTGGGCGGGGCGTACCTGTCGCTGGCTTACGCGCCGAGCTGGCTGGAGAATATGACGGCCGGGCGGGGCTGGATCGCGGTGGCGCTGGTGGTTTTCGCCCTGTGGGATCCGTGGCGGGCGCTGATCGGGTCGTATCTGTTCGGCGGCGTGGACGCGCTGGGCTTTAATCTCCAGGTATTGGGCGTGACGGTGCCGACGTTTTTCCTCAGTATGATGCCTTATCTGTTCACCATCCTGGTGCTGACGCTGCTGATGGCCAAGAGCGGCGGCCGGGTTGTGCCGCCGGGGGCCCTGGGGCTGCCGTACGACCGGGAAGATCGATGATATAAGGAGCGAATGATGCAGGAGTTGCGCGAACGAATCGTGGCTGACGGCGAGGTTATCGGCCGCGAAGTCCTCAGAGTTGATTCTTTTCTCAATCATCAGATCGATCCGGCCTTTATCCAGCGGATGGGCAATGAGATCGCCAGGCGCTTCGCGGGCGAGGGTGTGACCAAGGTGCTGACGGTGGAGGCCTCGGGCATCGCCGTGGCGGCCGCGGCCGGCCTGGCTCTGGGCGTGCCGGTGGTGTTCGCGAAGAAGAAGCCGGCAGTCACCCAGCAGGGGGATTTGTATTCGGCGGAGATTTTTTCGTTCACCCGCCGCGAGTCGGTGCATATCACCGTTGCTCCCAAGTACCTGACCACGGAAGATGTGGTGCTGATTGTCGACGATTTTCTGGCCCACGGCGAAGCGCTGAGCGGGCTGGTGAAGATCGTGCGGCAGTCGGGGGCGAAGCTCGCCGGCGCGGGCATCGTTATCGAGAAGCGGTTTCAGGGGGGCGGCCAGGAGCTGCGGGCCGAGGGCATCAGGATCGAGTCGCTGGCGGTGATCGAGAGTATGGAGGCGGGGGTAATCAAGTTTGGGTAACGGCCGTCCCTGGTGCCGATTAAGGGTGTTGCGGGGGGACAATTATGGCCGGCAGCGCGGATGATGACGCCAGGCGGCTGACCGCTCTGGCGTATTTCATGATGATGTCGATCGGCGTGACTTTCAGCCTGGCCGGGGTGACTACTAAGCAGATCGCCGCCACGTTCGCGGTGGATACGGGATTGGTGGGGTATGTTTTCACGCTGTTTTCGGTCGGCTACAGCGCGGCGATCTTCGGCAACGGTTTTCTGCTGGACCGGGTGGATACCGGTCGGGAGACGGCGCTGGCCGCTGCGGCGGCCGGGCTGGCTGCGCTGGCGGCGACGCTGTTGCCGTCGCTGGCGGCGTTCGCGGCGGCGATTTTTGCTTATGGCGTTTTCCTGGGCGTATTGTGCTCGGTGGGCTATTTCGTTATCGTGAATTTGTACGATGAGGCGGTCCGGGCGGCCAAGCTGAATGTGCTGAATTTCTTTTTCAGCGTCGGGTCGGTGGCGGCGCCGGTACTGGCCGGCCTGGCCCTGCAGCGCGGCGCCTCGTGGCAGGCGGTGTTTCAGGCGACGGCGCCGCTGGCGTTCGCGGCGGCGGCCTGGGCGCTTTCCGCCCGGTTCACGCTCCGGCCGCCGGCGCCCCGGCTGGCGGGACCGGACGGCGACCGTTCCCGGTGGGGATGGCCGGTTTATGTCATCGGGGCGGCGCTGATCTGTTATGTTATTTCGGAAATGGCGTTTACTTATTGGCTTGTTACGTATATGATGGACCGCCTGGCGGCGGATGTGGCGACAGCCGGTTTGGCGCTGTCGCTGTTCTGGGTGACGATGGGGTCTGGCCGGCTGGCGGCGGGCCCGCTGATCGTCCGGCTGGGAGTGGGGCGCTATATCGGCGGGTTTTCGCTGCTGGCGGCCGGCGCTTTCGCGGCGCTGCTGACGGCGGATACGCCCGCGGCGGCGCTCTGGCTGACGGCCGCGATGGGCGCGGGTTATTCCGGTCTTTATCCGACGATCCTGTCTTTGGGCACTGAGCTTGTGCCGGGGCCGTCGCCCCGCCTGACGACGTTTTTTCTTTCGGTCGGCGCGGGGGGCGGTATTATGGCGCTGCTGCTGTCGAGCTGGCTGAAGCAGGTGGCCGGCGTTGGCGCGGTGATGACGTTTGCGGCGTCTTTGCTGGCAGCTATGGCGCTGCTGGTGTGGACGGCGGGACGCGGGAGGAGATGCCCGGCCGGTGGCGAAGAATAGAGTGTAAGGACGGTAGTCGCCGCGCCGCATTATTGTGCGGCGGCAGGCTAATGCTAACAGGGATGCAGAAATAAGGAGGAGTTCTGACTATGGAGAAGAATCCGACCGCGAAGTTCGAGACTACTTTGGGCGAGTTCACTGTGGAGCTGTTCGCCGATAAGGCGCCGGTGACGGTGGAGAATTTCGTCACGCTGGCGAAGAAGGGATATTACGACGGGGTTATTTTTCATCGGGTGATTCCGGGGTTCATGATCCAGGGCGGCGACCCGACGGGGACGGGCAGAGGCGGCCCAGGGTACGCAATCCCGGACGAGTTTCACCCCGAACTTATGCACGATGTTCCCGGAATCCTGTCGATGGCAAATGCCGGGCCGAACACGGGCGGGTCGCAGTTTTTCGTGACTGTGGCGGCGACGCCGTGGCTGAACAACCGCCACGCGGTATTCGGCAAGGTGGTGTCCGGCATGGATGTGGTGGATAAGATCAGCACGGTGAAACGGGATGGCGGCGACCGGCCGATCGAGCCGGTGGAGATGAAAAAGGTTACGGTTGATGGCGAGTAGCACTGCTTTCACGTATATGGTCGCGTGTGCCGACGGGACGCTTTACACCGGCTGGACGACCGATCTGGAAGCAAGGCTGGCCGCCCACAACGCCGGCACGGGGGCGCGGTATACGCGCGGCCGGGGGCCGGTGGCGCTGGTTTACTGGGAGGAGTACGGCGACCAGGGCCAGGCGCGGCGGCGAGAGTGCGAAATCAAGAAATTGGACAGGCGGCGGAAGGAGGCGCTGGTCGCTTCCGGATGCCGGCCTGCGCCAACGGGGGAAAAGCCATGATGATGGCTTTTTCTTTTTTTGGCGGCGGGCGCGGCGGAGGGAAATGGCTGCAAGCCGGCGAAATTTGTAGCAGTAATTGCACGGAGGGGGGAGCGGGATGAGGAGTGAGATTGCGGCGCGTCTGAAGCTGCGGTACGGGCCTGTAGCTATTGTGCTTACAGAGGAGAAGCCGGTCGGGGCGCTCGAGTTTCAGGAAGGTAAATGGGGCTGCGTGGCGGCGATGCTGTCGGCGGCAGCCAAGGGCCGGCAGGCGGTGTTCGGCCGCGGGCGCCACGGCTGCCCGGGCGGCGGCGTGGGTCTTGGGTTATGCGCTGCGTTCCCGGATACGCCGGGCGGGTTCGATTATTTTTTGTCGACCGGCCGGGGCGAGGGCTTTCCGCCGGGCGAGGGCTATAAGAAGACGCCCGAGCTGGCGGCAAGCTTCAGGGAATGGCTGCCGACTGCAGAAATACCGAGCAAGTATGTGGCCTTTAAGCCGCTGGAGGCGGTGACGGAGGGCGAGGAGCCGGCGGTGGTCGTGTTTTACGCGAATGCCGACCAGCTGTCGGCGCTGGTGGTGCTGGCCAATTACGGCCGGCCGGGCGGTGATAATGTGATCGCCCCGTTTTCGGCGGGCTGCCATTCGGCGTTCCTCATCCCGTGGCACGAGGGGAAGCAGCCCCGGCCGCGGGCGGTGGTGGGGATGACGGATATCAGCGCCCGGCCGTTCATTGACGCCGATCTTTTGTCGTTTTCGGCGCCGCTGGCAATGTTCCGGGAGATGGAGGCCAATGTGCCCGGCAGTTTCCTCGACAGGCACGACTGGCAGAAGGTGGCCGCCCGCCTTGAGAAGTGAGCGGGCGCGGCGGACGGTGATATTAATTTTTTCGATTATGATAAGGAGGCTGACGATATGATTGTGAAACAGGATCAATGGTGCAACGATGTGGAGGGCTGGCAGCGCGAGACGCTGGGCAAGCGGGTGGTGGAGGCGCTGAAGGCCAATTGGTTCGATGCGCTGTATGTGCCTGACCGCGAGGCTGCTACGCAGTATGTGCTGGGGTACTGCGTCCCCGGCAAGGTGGTTGCTCACGGCGGGTCGGCGACGCTGACGCGGGATATGGCGATCATCGACAAAATAAAGGCTACGGGGGCGACGCTGATCGAGAATGCTTACGGCGAGCCGGAGGCGATGTTCGAGGCGCGGCGCAAGCAACTGATGAGTGATGTGTATCTTTGCAGCGTGAACGCGCTGACGATGGAAGGGTATCTGGTAAGCGTGGACGGCACCGGCAACCGCACCGGGGCGATGACGTTCGGGCCGCGGAAGGTGATCGTGGTGGCGGGGACGAATAAGATCGTGCCCGATCTGGCGAGCGCCTGGCAGCGAATGGAGAGAGTGGCGGGGCCGATGAATCTGAGGCGCCTCAATGCGCCGACGCCGTGCGTGCAGACCGGCTATTGCATGGATTGCAAGGCCGATAAGCGCGGTTGCCGGATCTATACGGTGCTGAAGCGGCGGCCGATGCTGACCGATATCACGGTGGTGGTGGTCGGCGAGAATCTGGGATTTTAATGAGTGATCACCTGGCCCAGACTATGACCGGAAGCGGCCCCTCGATGGGGGCCGCTTTTTGCGGTTGTTTTGGTATTTTGAAGAATATTATTGTCGACGCAGGGACTTTTGGCCTACGTGTAGAATCTTCTAGGGGCGAAAATTCCGTATTGGTGGCTATATGAAACGATTTTTGGCAGTAAGTATTGTGGCGTTCGCATTGGCTGGCGTCTTGTTGGCAGGCTGCGCGGGGGCGGGCGGAAAGCCCGTGGCGCCGGCCGGCGAGCAGTCTGTTAAGCCTGTCGCGGCTGAGCCGGTTAAAACGCCGCCGCCGGCCGGGGTGCCGGTGCTGATGTATCATAAGATCGGCGAGGAGAGGGGTAACGACGCGGTGATTTCCGCGGCCCGCTTCGCCGAGCATATGGAGTTTCTCCATAAGAACGGTTATCGCACGCTTTCCCTGGCCGAGCTGGAGGCTTACCTGGGCGGCCGGGCGGAGTTGCCGCCGAAGCCGGTGGTGCTGACGTTCGACGACGGTTATCGCGATACTTACGAGATCGCGCTGCCGGTGCTGAAGAAGTACGGTTTCAAGAGTACGCTGTTTATCCCCGCCGGGGAGACCGACCGGCGCCTCACCTGGGAGGAGCTGCGGGAGATGAAGGCGGGCGGAATGGAGATCGGCTCGCATAGTTTTTCCCACCGCGATCTGGGTGTGATGACGCCTACGCAGCAGGCGGCGGAGATCGAGCGTTCCAAGGAGGTCCTCGACCGGAACTTGGGACAGGACAGCCGTTATTTCTGTTATCCCAACGGCAGTTATGACGGCGAGACGCTGCGGCTGCTGAAGGCAAGGGGGTTTAGCCTGGCGGTGACGATCGAGCCGGGGTGGGTGAAGCGCGGCGATAACCCGCTGCTGCTGAAGAGGGTCTGGATGGGCAACGGGGTCGACCTGAAGCATTTCGAGGCGCGGCTGACCAGCGAGAATTACCCGATCCTTTAGATGTGCTTTTTATATCTTGGGCAAAAGAGGTACGCGATGATAAGGTTGTCATTACCGACAAACATTTATATACGGTTTCTGGTTCTCAATCTGGCGTTTCTGATTCTTACCGGGCCGTTTCTGGTTATTTTCGGCCCGTTTGAGAATATCAAGCGCAGTGTTATCGGGGCGGTCATGACTTCCCGCCATCCCCACTATATAACGTGGTTGCTTTCCGACCGTCAGATCAAGGATATCCTCGGTGAAACCAATCAGGGGCAGACGGTGCGGCAGCAGGCCCTGCAGTTCACGAAGCGGGAGGATGATTCGCTGCGCCTGATCAATATCACGGGGGGCCGATTCAAGGGTTATCTGCTGGAAGTGCCCAACCCGGCAAGGGTTAAGGTGGCTACGGCGCGCGATATCCAGGAGATCGGCGACACGGTCAGCACGATCGCGCTCAACAATAACGCGATTGCGGCGATCAACGCCGGCGGGTTCTTCGATCCCGAGGGCACGGGGACGGGACGCCTGCCGTGGGGGATCATCGTCCGCGACGGGAAGTTCCTGGTGGGCGGCGATATCAAGGAGAGCATTGATGTCGTAGGGCTTTCGAAGAGCAATATGCTGGTAACCGGCAATCATACTATCGCGGAGATGAAGGCGATGAATGTCGCCGAGGCGGTCACTTTCGGACCGTCGCTGATCAAAAACGGCAAGAAGCTTATTACCCAGGGCGACGGAGGGTGGGGGATCGCCCCGCGCACCGCTATCGGCCAGCGCAAGGACGGGACGATTCTTTTCCTTGTTATCGACGGCCGCCAGCCGGGGTATTCGATCGGGGCGACGCTGCTCGACGTCCAGAATATTCTTTTTGAGCAGGGAGCCTATACAGCGGCCAATCTCGACGGCGGCTCAAGCGCGACGCTTTTCTACAACGGCAAGGTTATCAACAAACCGGCCGATATGCTGGGCGAGCGCATGGTGCCGACGGCGTTTATCGTTAAGTAGGGAGGGCACGGGGTGGACGAAAAGCGGCGGAAGCTTGCCATTTGGATTGTGGCCAGCCTGATTTTCCAGGGGAGTATTTATTTATATTTCGATCAGATATTGTTGGCGCCGACTTCCTCGTACGAGGTGAGCGCGGCGGCGGATACGGTGGCCGGCGGCAAGGCTTACTATTCCCGCGACCGCCGCTATACGGCGATTGTGAAGGCCGGCAGCGTTGATATTTATATGGCGCCCCGCAAAGAGCCGATCCGGACGGTGGAGCTGGGAGCCAACAAGAAGGTGTCGTATTTCCGCTGGCTGAAGGATCGTGACTTGGCGTTGATGGCGCTGCACGAGGACGTCGGCGACACGAGCACGGTGACGCTGACGCAGATTCACCCGATGGGGGCTGAGCACGAGCTGGCGGAGACGGTGAGCAAGCTGCCGCGGGGCAGCAAGATTGTGGATGTGGCGTATTCGACGGCGACGAATGTTATCTATATGCAGGTGCAGGTTTCGACTAATCCCGAACAGTATCGCGTTTACCGCACGGATGCCAACCGCGATCTGAAGAGGGTGTACCTGAACGCGAGCAAGATCAGCCGGATAGCGGTGCTGTACGACCAGGACACGATGTTTTACGATAATGTGGCCGAGGGCACGGTGACGGCGAGGCATGTGGACGGCAGCTGGGAGGTGGTTTCGCCGCAGACGGGGAAATATCGCCTGGTGGGCGTTGAGAATAACGTGATTTATCTTGCCAAGCTGAATACGGAGGGGCTGGCTACGGCCATCTACACCGGCCGGCTGAAGGGCAAGTTCACCGAGGAGAGGGTGCTGGCGACGCCGACGGATGTCCGGCAGATTACGGTGAAGGAATTGGGGAAGGCGGCTAATAAGTAGAGCCGAGCCGGGGAGAAGATTGAGAGGGGTTGTCGTCGTGAGAGAGTTCGTATCCCATCACCTTATCAAGGGACAGGATCTCAACCATCACGGGACACTGTACGCCGGCCGCGGCGCCGAATGGTTCGTGGAGGCCGGGTTTGCCGCCGCCGCGTCCATGACAAATCCGGAGAATGTCGTTTGCCTTAAGATTCACGGGATGACCTTTAAGCGACCTGTCCGCAAGGGCGAGATCATCAGGTATATCAGCAAGGTGGTTCATGCTACGCGGACCAAGCTGGTATCGTATGTGAAGGTGGAGCACGCTAACGACGACGAGGTTATCGTCGATGGGTTCATGACGTTCGTGCATGTCGACCTGGAGGGCAAGTCTCTGCCGCACGGGCTGGTGATCGAGCCGAGCGACGATGAGGAGGCCGAGCTACAGGAGCGGGCCAAGCAGCTTTGATATTTGAAGTGAAAACCCTGACTTTTTCGAGTCAGGGTTAAATTTTTTTTAATTTTTTTGCGAAAAAATGCGTTTTGGACGAAAAGTGGACTTTTAGTGGACTGTTTGACAAAAAAAGTGTGATATGATGATAGCGTGAAGGAGACCGCCAGGGGGCGGTCTTTTCCGTTTGTGATATGCAAAAGGGGGCAAGGAGATGAAGGGGTGCTATAAGCACGATTGTCTGAATCACGACCGCGGCTGGCCGGGCAATTGCCGGGAGGATGAGGGGACGAGGTCTTTTGAGGGGCTGTGTTGCCAGTATGTGAGCGCGGAGGGTCTGATGCGGACGTTCCGGTGCGGCTGCCACAGGAATGCGCGGGGCCGCTGGGTGGGCGACCGGGTGACTGTGCTGCGGTGAGGCGGGGTTAGGCGAGGAGGCGGTAGACGGCATAGGCGATGGCGAGCCAGAGGAGGAGGATGACGGCGGCGCCGAGCCAGAGTTTGGGCATGATGTTGCCGTAAGAGGCGGCCTGGCGGCGGCAGTCGTCGAGGACGGGGGGCGGGATGAGCCTGACGGCGAGGGCGATGCCGAGGGGGAGGAGGATGACGTCGTCAAGGTAGCCGAGGAGGGGGATGAAGTCGGGGATGAAGTCGACGGGGCTTAGGGCGTAGCCGACTATGAGGGCGACGAGGGCTTTGACGTACCAGGGGGTGGCAGGGTGCTTGAGGGCAAAGAAGAGGGCGAGGATGTCGCTTTTGAGGAGGCGGGCTTTTTGTCGGAGGGATAATTTTCCCGTGGTTTCGTCCATAGTAAGGTCCTTTCGGCGGGTTGTTTTTTTTATTATAGCATATGAGGGAGGGCGACGGGATGGCGGGGGTAAAAGGGCTGACGCACCGCCAGCAGGCGTTTGTGCGGGAGTATGCGAGCCGGGGTAATGTGCTGCAGGCGGCGCGGGCGGCGGGGGTGAAGAGCCCGGAGAGCTCGGGTTACCGGATGATGAGGAATGCGAAGGTGCAGGCGGCGATTGCCGAGGTGAGAGGCGGGGTGGAGGCGAAGCTGGCGGGGGAGTCGGCGAAGGCGCTGGCGATTTTGCTGAATCTGATGGAGAACGCGGAAACGGATTCGGTGCGGCTGAGGGCGGCCCAGGAGGTGCTGGACCGGGCCCGCGGCCGGCAGGGGGAGAGGCGCGACGAGGGGGACGGGCGGCAGGGAGCGAGGACGCTGCTGGATTATTCGGACCCGGCGGCGGTGGCGGCGAGGCTGGAGGAGCTGTGGCGGCGGCGCAGGGATAAGGATGACGGACAGACTGCCGTCAGGGGAGAGGCGGGAGACGGGGGCGGCGGCGATGCTGAGCGGTGAGGAGCTGGCGGAGCTGGCGATGCTGGAGGCATACCGGCAGTACGGGGAGGACCCGTGGCTGTTCGTGAAGGAGTGCTGCCGGACGAAGGATGAGGCGGACGGGGGCAAGGTCAAGAGTGTGCCGGACAAGGGGTATCTGCGGTATGTGACGGAGGTGTGGCGGGAGGAGAGCTTGCTGGCGATTCCGAAGAGCCGGCGGATGCTGATGACGTGGCTGTTTTTGTGTCTGCATCTGTGGGCGGCGCTGACGAGGCCGAACGCGGCGGTGTTCATTCAGTCGAAGAAGCAGGAGGACAGCGAGTTTTTGCTGGGGGAGGACCGACTGATGTTCGTGTACCGCCAGCTGCCGCAGGAGTTTCCCTGGCCGGCGCTGGAGAAGGCGATGGCGGGTAAGAGCGGCAAGGGGTACGCGTATCTGAGGTTCGCGAACGGGTCTTATGTGGCGGCGGTGGGCCAGGGGCCGGACCAGCTCCGTCAGTATACGGCTTCGCACGTGTATCTGACGGAGCTGGCTTTCTGGGAGTGGGCGGAGGAGACGTTTGCGTCGCTGCTGCCGACAATCCAGGGGGGCGGGAAGGTGACGATCGATTCGAGCGCGGGACCGGGTTTTTTCGACCGGCTTATTCACGGCGAGCTGTAAAGGTGGCGAATTTGGGCGGCAAAAGGGCGCAAAAGCGCGCAGTTAGCCGCTTTGAAAATTTTTTGGAATAAAATGGTAAAAAGGTATTGATATAATCCAAAAACCGTGTTACAATTTACAAAAAGTGGTAAATATTACCAAGTAATAAGGGTGTATGTGTCGGTTTTGCATAGTCCGGCGGCGGCACGGAGGGCAATTTGCCGCTGCGGTGGGCTGACGAAGCCGGGATGTCGATTTCGCGAGAAGAGTAACGGGAGTTTTCTCCCATAGCCTCCAGGAGCAATCCTGGGGGTCTTTTTTTCAAACAGAAGGGGGGGAGAGATTTGGCAATGTCGGAGATTCCCGAGGGGGTTAACCGCTGGCGGACCAGGCAGGGGCTGACGGTGGTGAGGGTGCATTATACGGCCGATCCGGCGAAGCGGTCGGCGGCGTGGCGGGAGGAACAGAAACGGGGGATGTCGGAGGCGATGTGGGAGCGGGAGATGGAGATTAATTTCCGGATTATGCTGGGGAAGGCGTGGTTCCCGGAGTTTCGCTACGAGTTTTACATTAATATGTAAAATCCTGCAAGAAGGCCCGGCGATTTAATTGCCGGGCCTTTTGGCTTTTGCCCTAGTGGGCAAGCTCTATTTCCTTGCCTTTCAGCACCTCGTCGCGCAGGGTAAGCCAGATGGTTTGGAATAACTGGTTGTAGCGGAGGGTGGTGCGGATGGCGGCGATGTCGCGGGGGCGGGGGAGGTCGATGTCGACGATGCTTTTGATGCGGCCGGGGTGAGCGGTCATGACCATTACCCGGTCGCCTAGGCAGAGGGCCTCGTCGATGCTGTGGGTGATGAAGACGGTAGTTTTGCGGCTCTCTTCCCAAATTCGGAGGAGCTCTTGCTGAAGGAGGATGCGGTTCTGTTCGTCGAGGGCGCCGAATGGTTCGTCCATGAGCAGGATTTCGGGGTCGTTGGCGAAGGCGCGGGCGACGCTGACCCGCTGCTTCATGCCGCCGGAGAGCTGATGGGGGTAAGCGTCGGCGAATTTTGTGAGGCCGATCATGCGGATGTAGCGGTCGGCGATGGCATGGCGCTCTTTTCTGCCGAAACCACGAAGCCTCAAACCGTACGCCACGTTGTTTCTTACTGTCATCCAGGGGAAAACACTTTGCTCCTGAAAAACCATCGAGTTCAGCGGGCGGCCGTTTGGAGCGGCGGGAATGCAGACTTCGCCGCCGGTGCTGTCTTCAAGACCGGCAAGAATTCTCAGCAGGGTGGTTTTGCCGCAGCCGGAGGGGCCGACGATGCAGAAGAATTCGCCGCCGCCGATGTCGAGGCTGACATCCTGGAGGGCGTCAACGGTGCCTCCCTGGGCGCTGAAGGTTTTGTTGACGTTTCTGAGAGTAATTCCGGTTCCGCAGGCCAAGGCGTGGCACCTCCCGGTCAAGTTTGTTTCCAGGGGACGATCCAGCGTTCGACGGCGTCGAGGAGCAGCGAGAAGATGTAGCCGAGGACGGAGAGGACTATTAAGGCGACGAACATCTGCTCAATGTCGAACATGTCGTAAGCGCGCCATATCATCCACCCTACGCCGGCCTTGGCGGCCGATAACTCGGCGGCGACGATAAGGATGAGAGCCATACCCATCCCAAGTTTGAGGCCGGCGAAGATCATCGGCAGGGCGCCGGGGAAGGCGACGGTGAGATAGAAGTCCCGCCGGTTAGCCCCGTAGTTGCGGGCGACGTCGAGGTAGATTTTGTCGATGTCGAGCACGCCGGCCATGGTGTTGATAACGACGAGGTAGAAGACGCCGATGGCGATGGTAAAGACTTTCGAGGTTTCGCCCAGGCCGAAGACGAGGAGGATGAGGGGCATGATGGCCAGCTTGGGGATGGGGTATGTAGCGGCGATCATCGGCTCGACGGCCGAACGGACGAAGGGCGATAACCCCATACTGATGCCGAGGATGATCCCCGGCACGGCTCCGACTATGAAGCCGAGGATGACGCGCTGGACGCTTACGGCAGTGTTGTAGATCAGCTCTCCCGAGAACAGGAGAGGAACGAACGCCTGGATGATGAGGCTGGGACTGGAGAAAAGCCTAGTGTCGATGGCATTGACACGGGCGAGGATTTCCCAGGCGATAAGCAAGGTCAGCGGCGACAGGACGGAGACGACGCGGATGAACAGGCCGCCGTTAGGGAGTTTTGCCATACACGCCACCTCCCGGAGCTGGTTACTTGTATTTGCCGAGTACGTTTAGGGCAAAATCGACGTACTTGTTATCAACGACTTCCTGGAGTTTGATGTCGGTTTTCAAAAGGTTGCGCTGTTTATACCAGGCCAGGTCCATTTCGATGCCTTTCATGCGCAGGTAGCCGTCAGGGTTAAGGCCTACAGGGAACATTTTTTCGTACATGACAGGGTCTTTGACGACCGAGTATTTGCACAGGAGATCGATGAGCTCTTTTTTGCCTTTGTCCTTGAAGAAAGCATCGTTGTAGTCGCGGTGGGATTTAACGTAGGCAGTCATGAAACGGTTGGCGACGTCCGGCCGGGTTGTCATGCTCGTGCCGAAGACCAACAGGGCGGTCTGGGCGTCAGGGTCGTATTCGGCTGGGTCTTTCCAGGGGTCGACGATGCCTTTGGCGATGCCTACGGCGATGAAGGGCTCGATGACCATGGCGGCGTCGATGCTTTTATTGCCCAGGGAGACAAGCATATCGGGGAAGGAGCGGATGACTTGCAGGTCGACGTCTTTGGTGGACATGCCGCCCTTGTTGAGGACGCGGTCGAGAGCGATTTCATCAAGCGAAGCGGTGCCGACGACGGCGATCTTCCGGCTGCGCAGGTCGGCGAAGTCGTTGATGGCGCCGACGAGGTCCTTGCGGATGACGAGACGGTAGTACCCTTTGCCGGGGACGTTGATGCCTTTGTCGGCGACGATTTTTACGGGGATGTCGCGGGACATGGCGTTAAACAGGCCGGATGCGGTTACGGTGGCGCCCACGTCGAGCTGCCCGGCCGCCAGGGCGTTGATCATTTCCTGGCCGGTATTGAACTGGACAGGCTCGATTTTGATGCCCAGATCTTTATAGTAGCCTTTGGCCATGCCGATCAGGACACCGGAATCGGAGACGACCTGTTTCATGCCAACCTTGACAACCGTTTCCTGCTGTAGCGGCAAGAGCGCCGGCGCCCAGGCCGGGCCTTTGGCTGCTGCCGGGGCGGTTTGAGGCTGGCCGCAGCCGACGATTATCAAGGTTAGGGCCAGGAATACGGCCAGGATAACGCCTGTTTTTCTCTTCATAAGCAACCCTCCACGACTGCATTTTCGAATAGTACACGATATTCTCCCCGGCGTTTTTTGGTTACAGCCCTTGCAGGTTTTTGATTTGTCGGCCATAATATAGCTTGAAAGCAGAAATGGATGGTAGCAATGAAAGAGATAATCGCGCAAGTAAATGAATGGCCGTTCATACACCAACTTCCGGCGAACCAGGCCAGTTTTTCCCTGAGCCTCGACCTTGCCGAGGACGGGGTACAGTATAACGTTTTTTCCTACCGGAATGCGGAGGAGCTGCGAAGCTTCTCCGTCGTTTACGACCGGGCGACGAAGGATTTTCTGGCGAGGGTGGCGGTGGGGCTCAACGAGTTTTACGATGTCAGCTTTATCTGTCCCGACCTGGCGAGCCTGGAGAGGATTTTGACCGCAAAGCTGGCGGCTGCTCTTGTCGATCTGAGCGGCGGACAGCAGTACGAGAGCATCTTCCGGGCAAAGAAGATCCTTGAATGGCCGTACAGTGAACAACTGGCCGGCGAGGTGGCCGGATTCCGCTTATTTATTACGCCGCGGCAGCCGCTGAAGACGGTCAACGGATCGTATATTATTCTTGATTACAGCGATTTTGCCGCCGCCAGCAACCTCAGCATAAGTTACAACGTCTACCGAGACGAGTTTTTCGGCCAGATCCGCTTGCGGCAAACGCCGCATATGATCGGCACTTTCGATACGCGAGATCTTGGCGAGCTGGCCGCAAAAATAGACCGTGAACTGAGGCCCGCGTTGGCCGATCTGCGCGGCCGCATCGCACATTCAGAGGGAGAAGGCTAATCATGAAAACAGCACTTACGGTCGCAGGCTCGGATTCAAGCGGCGGCGCCGGGATTCAGGCAGACCTCAAAACCTTTTCCGCCCTTGGCGTCTTCGGCATGAGCGTGATTACCGCTATTACGGCGCAAAATACGTGTGGCGTGACCAATATTCGCGAACTGGATGAGGAAATAATCGTCGACCAGATTGCAGCGGTTTATGAGGATATTCCGGTGGGAGCGGTGAAGGTCGGCATGTTGTCGAGCGCCGCTATTACCCGTGTTGTCGCCGGCGCGCTCGTCAGGCACGGCGCCACGAACATTGTCGTCGATCCGGTGATGGTTGCCAAAAGCGGTAGTCGTCTCTTGAAACCCGAGGCGGTCGATGCTCTTATCCGGTATTTGTTTCCCGTCGCCGATGTGGTAACACCCAATCTCCATGAAGCAGCCGAGATCGTCGGCTTTCCTGTGGGCGACCGCGCAGCGATGGAACGGGCGGCAATCGTCATCAAGGCTATGGGGCCGAAGTACGTGGTGGTGAAAGGCGGACATTTGCCTGGAGCGGCCTGCGATCTTTTTTATGACGGCGTCGAGTTTGCCGTTCTTGCCAATAAACGTATTGAGACCAAGCATACTCACGGAACAGGCTGCACTTTCTCATCCGCCATCGCCGCTGGTCTGGCCAAAGGCATGTCTGTCTTCGAGGCCGTCACGGCGGCCAAACGCTATATCACCGTTGCAATCACACACGGGTTTCCTCTAGGAAAAGGCGTCGGGCCGACACACCATTTCTATGAGCTTTATTCCCAGGCAGGCGTGGCAAGCGAAGGAGAATGAATGTGGCTAGAATATTGGTTTGCGACGATTCGGCCTTTATGCGGATGTTGCTCACGCGGGTTCTGAGCAATATGGGCCACGAAGTGGTTGCCGAAGCTGCCAATGGAAACGAGGCTGTGGAGAAATATCGCCGCTATAAGCCTGATCTTACAACAATGGACATAACCATGCCCGAGTGCGACGGTATCGAAGCGGTCAAGCTGATCTGCGGTAAGGATAAAAAAGCGAAAATCGTTATGGTTACTGCTATCGGGCAGCAGCCGATACTTCGCGAAGCCATTGCCGCAGGTGCGCTCGATTTCATTGTCAAACCGTTTGTGGAGGAACAGGTAGTGAAGACTGTAGCAGGCATTCTGGCAAAGTAACCGGCAGCAATCTATTGACATTAGTTATGTAACATGGTATTATCCATTTTGTGGCTCATTGACAGGTAAACTTGAATCATATATACTAAATAATGCAGTTTCAAACGGCCCCGTGGTGTAGTGGTCTAACATGCCGCCCTGTCACGGCGGAGATCGTCGGTTCAAATCCGATCGGGGTCGCCATTTATATTTTTTTGCCGCGGTAGCTCAGTTGGTAGAGCAGAGGACTGAAAATCCTCGTGTCGACGGTTCGATTCCGCCCTGCGGCACCATTCATGCGGAAGTAGCTCAGTGGTAGAGCATCGCCTTGCCAAGGCGAGGGTCGCGAGTTCGAATCTCGTTTTCCGCTCCATTATCTGGCGGCATAGCCAAGTGGTAAGGCAGAGGTCTGCAAAACCTCTATTCCCCAGTTCGAGTCTGGGTGCCGCCTCCAAAAGGAAAACCACCCGCGACGGGTGGTTTTATTATGCTTTTTTTGACAGAATCAACTAAATATAGTGTTTAAGACTTAACTTTTCTTATTATTTCCACGATATTATGTTGGCAGGCTTTTTTTTGCTCCGAGAACGTTTTGGTACGGCAAGAGACGCTAACCACTCCTACTCTGAGGAGGCTTTCGCGTGCGGAAATTAATATCCTTTGATCTGCAGCCAGGCATGATAACCGCGGAACCGGTATTCTCCAACGATGGCAGGCAGATTCTTATTCCAGCCGGCAGCCAGCTTACCGAGCAAGCTATCCGCCTAATTCAGAATTGGGATATCGCCTTTATTATGATCGCGGAAACTTCGGAAGCCGAACTGCTGACTCCGCCTCCCGCGGTAATCGATCCGGTACTGGAAATCCTGCCGGATGCGATGGCGAAGAAGGTAATCAATTTCACCTGCAACTTGGAAGAAGCGTTGTTCAATGTAACCGACTTTTTTGAAGCGTTAAGATCTGGAGGTACTTTCGAAACGGCCGGTTGCCGGCAAATTTCCTCTAAAGTCGCCCGCCATCTCGTTCAGCCCGCCGAGGCTGTAAACCGACTGCTGTTCAGAATAACCGTCAACCGCGACCGAGACTATCTTGAGCGCCATTCAGTATCGGTCGCTGCTCTTTCCGGGATGTTGGCGTCGTGGATGGAACTGGCGCCTGCCGTAATTGATGAAGTCGTTCTCGCCGGTCTCATCCATGATATTGGCAAAATAAGGATGCCGCGCAGCCTGATAATAGATAACGACCCCACTCCCGAACGCCAGGAAATGCTTAGGAAACATGTTCTGCTTGCCTACGAGCTACTCCGGGATGTTCCCGGGTTGCCGCCCAACGTGCTCGCCGCCGTCACACAGCATCACGAGTACCGGGACGGCAGCGGCTACCCCCTGGCATTGTCCGGTGATGGTATCAATCAGTTCGCCCGCATCGTCACTGTGGCCGACCGTCTTTGCCATATTGCCGAAGGGCCCGGCGGACTCAACCCGTTCAACATGGTGGAAACAGTCAAGGGTGAAATGTTCACCAGACTTGACCCTGCGGTGTGCGATACCTTCGTCCGGCGGATCAACGATTATCTTATGAATAACCCTGTCAAGCTGAACGACGGGCGCAAGGCAAAGGTCGTTTTTCTGCCGACTATCAACCCGACTTCCCCTGTTCTGAAAACCGAGGACGGGCAGTTTATTGATCTGACCAAAACCCACGATATTGCTATCGTCGGGCTGACTTTTTAAGTGCCGCATACTGCGGAGCCTTATTTTGCCTCGGGTTGGACCTTCCTGCACTCTTGTCAGATAAACGGATTTGCGGTATAATAATTACGCTGTCCCGGCAGCTGATGCTGCCGGGATATTAATACACGCCGGAGTGGCGGAACAGGCAGACGCAACGGACTTAAAATCCGTCGGAGAGAAATCTCCGTACCGGTTCGACCCCGGTCTCCGGCACCAGTAACGAGATGGCTCAGGAGTTTTATTCCTGGGCCTTTTTATTTTTGACCGTTGTGTCATGACTACTTTGAAAAAGATTTAATCGGGAATTATAAACAATAAAACCACATATTGACAGCAAGCGTACATATGTTCTATAATTTAATTACAAATAATGACAAGCTTTTCGGAGGTATCGCGATGAAAAAACTGTGCGTGATCCTCACTTTTGTCGTAACCTTCAACCTCGGTTTCGGCTTTGCATTACCGACTGTGGCACGGGCCGACACCTTCGACGCTATTCTCGACGTGCTTGACGCTGTCAATACTTATGCATTAGTCCGCGAAATGATGAAAAAGACCGAATTTACCATGCAGTATCAGGTATTCCAAAATACTAAACAGAAATTCGGCGTCAGCCGAGACGACGCCGCCAACGAGATGCTGCACCGTGTTTTCACCCGTGTGGGCGCCGCACCCGGTAACGGCGAGATTCTCGCCCGGCCGCCCAGCTATTTTGTTATCCCCGATGGTTCCATCAATGGTTTTCGATCTGTTGGCAATGTTATCGGAATAAATGCGGGCGTTTTTCATGAGTTTGGCTTCAATGAGGATATGGTCGCTTTTATCGTGACTCACGAAATGGGCCACGGCACTAAACAACACTCCTTGCGGCAGATCGAAGGCATGCTCCCGTTAAGGACCATCGCGAGTCTAATCGCAAAAAGATATGGAGAATATATTCCAGATTATCAGTTGCAACTTGCCGGTCTAATTCTTCTACACGTGCAAAATAGCGGTTATTCTGTTCCCTTCGAGTACGAGGCCGACAATACCGGCTTCGAATACGCCGTCAACGCCGGTTATAATCCGGGAGGAGCCGCCGCCGCTTTTGTCCGGATGAAGTCGTATTATGTCGACAAGCCGGATTTGATGCGCGCCTTGTTTAATCCCCGTACACACCCTACAAATCAACAGCGAATCGAGAATTTTTCCGCCAAACTTACTGCTTATTCAGGTAATAATGTTACGGTAAGCGGCACGGCAGTGAACGTCAAAGGGCAGCTCCTGATGAATACTCGGCCGATTGGGGCGCGGCTGGCTGAGGAGCGCGCGCATCTGGTAGCCGGCAATCTTGCCCGTGTTTTCCACCAGCAGCCGCGGCCACCTGACCCGGCCACGGTAGAGTTCGGCACTCTCAAGCTGGCCGGGCGGACTATTATTACACCAGTGCCTGGTGAGCCATCGGCCGAGGAATTACAGGCCAAATTAAATGCGATTTTGGGGTTTCCGGCAGACGTTACGAGCCAGCAAAATTCTAACAAGGCCAAACCTTTGAACTCTCATTGGGTTGAATTGTAATGGTGGGGAAGAGGGTGAAGGTGATGCGGAAAAGTCGTTTGTATTCTTGTTTCTTCTCTTTATTGACAGCCGTAATATTTGTTGCTTTATCCGGCTTATCCCCGGTTGGCGCCGCTCCGGCAGCACCAACAAGCCCTGCCGCTGATCCCATACGCATCGGCGGCAACTTCGACCTCAGCGGGCGTTACGCCTATTTCGGCGAAATGGTGGTTATGGGCGCTAAATTGGCCTTCAAAGAAGTCAACGATGCCGGCGGGGTGCTTGGCCGCAAGATTGAGTTCGTACCTCTTGATAACGCCTCCGACAAAGCAAAGGCAGCGGTCGTGATGAAAAGCCTGGCCGCCAGGGGGAATGTATCGGCGGTATTAGGCTGCCTAACTATTGCCAATACATCGTCGGCCTATGTGATTGCCGAACAGAACCGGATACCTTTGGTAAGCCCCACGGCCGGTGGTTTTATGCTGACGGGGAGCGATGGCAAGGTAAAGCCTTATGCTTTCCTGACGTGTTTCTCGGATAATAAGCAGGCCGGCTATATGGCCAGGTTCGCGTTTGAAGAGCTGGGGGCTAAGAAAGCCGCGATCGTCTATAACGATAAAGCAGATTTTTCTCGCATGATGGCGACTGCTTTCGAACAGGTTTTCGCGGCCTTCGGGGGAAAAATTGTCGCCAAAGAGCAGATCGGCAGTGGCGAGGAAGCTTCACAGGAATATGTCGCCCAGATCCGGCAAGCCGAGCCCGAGGTTGTCTTCATTCCGCTGAATTATCGCGAGGCAGGGCAAACCATCCGAGGCTTGCGCGAGAGCGGCATAGGCGCTTCGCTGCTGGGGCCTGATATGTGGGACTCGCCACGGATAGCGGCTTACGCAGGCGAGGAAGCGCTTAATGATATCTATTTTTTTTACCAGTACGCCGCAAGTAAAGTGTTACCTAAGGTTGACAAGTTCTTTGAAGCGTTTGAGAAGGAATATAAACGCCCGCCAGGGTCTGAGGCGGCAATGGGTTATGAAGCGGCAGTCGTTCTCGTGGAGGCGATAAGAAAGGCCGGCAACGCCGATCCAGAAAGCGTGCGGGCCGCCCTGGAAGGTATTGAGGCCGAAGGGTTGCTGGGGACGATCCGTATCGACGCAGCCGACCACAATGTGGTGAAATCTGTGACTGTGTACCGGATGATAGAGGGGCAGTCATTTCCTTACAGGATGCTCAAACCATAATAATAAGCCACGGTCCCTAGGGGACCGTGGCTTTCGCTATGATGTCTATTTCTTCCTTTTCCAGATTTTATAGGCATATACCAGATAGGCTATGAAAAGTGCCGTCGCCGCCAAGGCAAGCCATATGCCACTGTAGGCGGCCATTTTTGTGCCGAAAATAGCGTCAAGAATATCAAGCGAGGAACTGAGGATCACGATTGCCGTTATTGCGGCGACGAGATAGAAAGGAGTCGAGTATTTGGCCATTTCAGTTTCCTTTCCGGCTATTGGTATGCCTTGTATTCAGTCCAAGAGCAAAAGTCCGGTGAGCGTGACGCGGCCAGGAGAAAATCCGGCCGGAAGCCCGGCTGCGGCACAGGTTTTTTCCACGTCGATTCCCACCGCCTCCAAGGAAGGACGGGCTTGTGAAGGCAGACGGCAAACGGGCGGACAATCTCCGTCCGCACATGCTTGGCAGAGCTGACAATGTCCGCAGCCAAGACCTACAGCCAGACTGAAGCCGTTGCGGAATGCTTCTTGCTCAAGGCTGACAATAATCTTGTTCATAGCGATCTTTTCCCTGTCGAACACATTTTGGCATTCATGGGGCTCAGCCTCGCGGGTGATTTGCACAAGAAGAGAGAATGTGTACCGAGTCAGGATTGCCAAAGTTTCGTCCAAAGCCCACACTTTTGGCGGGCACATCAGGTTTCGGCCGAACTGGCCGCACAGGTTAAGCCGGCATTTGAGCCTGACGCGCGGATCAACGACGATTTCGCGCGTCAGAAGCGGTTCGGCTTCGTGGCAACCCTTTGTTTTCGCAGTATCGGCCAACGCCAGCAGGGTTTTGATTGCATGCGCCGTCTTCGCCACTTGCGGTCCTCCTCACTACTTTTCGTAGACAACTCTGCCGCCGCAGACGGTACAAACTACTTTGGCAGCAGCGATTTCTTCCGGCGGTATAGCGAAGATATCTTGGGACAGAACGACAAAATCGGCAAGCATACCAGGAGACAAAACGCCTTTTTCTCTTTCTGCGAACTCCGCGTAGGCTGCGTTGGCGGTGTAGGCGTTGACTGCCTCAGCGACGGTTATCTTTTGTTCTGGATGCCAGGATTGTCCGCCGTCAAGTTTGCGGGTTACGGCAGCCTGAATGCCCTCAAGAGGATTTAGAGATGCGACCGGCCAGTCGCTTCCGAAGGCCAGCCTGACTCCGGCGTCTATAAGAGAGCGGAAGGGGTAGGCATACTTTGCCCGCTCAGGGCCGATACGCTTTTCGGCCCAGCGACCGTCGTCGATGACGTGGCTAGGCTGCACCGAGGCGATAACCCCCAGAGCCGCCATCCGGCCGATGTCTTCAGCGCAGAGATGCTGGGCGTGCTCGATGCGGAAGCGCCGTTCGCGCCGGTCGTTTCGTGCCGCTATTTCGTCAAATATGTTCAGCAGAATGTTGTTGGCCTTGTCGCCGATGGCGTGAACGGCTGCCTGCAGGCCGGCCAGGTCGGCTGCAGCGAGCTGTCCGCCCAGTTGGTCCGCAGTCTGCATCAGGAGGCCGGAATTATCCGGCTCATCGTCGTAAGGGGCGAAGAACAGTGCGGTGGAAGAACCGAGCGATCCGTCGATAAAAGCCTTTACACCGGTAAGCCTTAGCCAGGCGTCCTGCTGACCGTCAGGCAGTTGACGGGTTCTGGTCCAGTCGGGCAAGGGCATGTGGAGGCTTAGTCTGACTGTCAGCGCTTGTTGACTGCGAAAAGTCTGAAACACGCGCCAGCTTTCCCATTCTTTCCCGACAGCCATATCCTGGAGCGAGGTCACACCCAGAGAGGCGGCGAGTTCGGACGCTTTTCCGACAGCAGCGAGCGACTCGTCCATGCTGGGCGGCGGTATCGCCCGGCGGATAAGTTCGAGTGCGGCATCCTTCAATATGCCGGTCGGTTCGCCGGTAACGGGGTGGCGTATTATCGCGCCGCCGGACGGAGTCGGCGTTCCGGCCGTTATTCCGGCGGCGGTCAGGGCAGCGCTGTTGGCCAAGCCCATATGCAAGTCGCTGCGGGTGACGAAAACCGGTGTGGCCGGAGTGAAAGGATCGATGTCTTCCTTAGTCGGCAAGCGCGGATCGGACCATGCACCGTTATCCCAATTGCCGCCTATCAGCCAGCGCCCCGCAGGAACCGTCTGGGCAACTGACGCGATTTTGGCGGCAAGATCATTACAACTGCAAGCATCACGCAGATCGACGGCTAAAAGCTGGCGGCCGCCGAGGAGGAAGTGGGCATGGCTGTCGTTAAAGCCTGGCAGGATAAGCCTGCCGCCGGCGTCGATCACTTTCGTCGCCGTCCCGACGAGCGGTGAAATATCTGCGTTGCTTCCTATGGCGACGATTCGGTCAGCATTAACGGCTATCGCCTGGCAGCGACCTGCCGAGCCGATGCCCGTCCACACGGCGGCGTTTAGTATGACGAGGCTGGCGTGGGCCATGGAAAAAAACCTCCCCGAATGAGTCTCCAGATTTAAAGATACCATGTCCGCACGTGTACAGCAACAATCCCGGAGGAAATTACGAAAAAATTGCTGACGCAGTATTGACAAACAGCGTCGGCGAAAACTATAATAAATACAAAATTAATAACTATAAGTCGATGAGGACTTCCTGAAATATTTTAGGAAGTCCTTTGCGCTTTTCTCGGCCGCTGCATGCGACGGCCGTGCGGCGCGAAAATATCCCGGAGTCGAGCTTGTTTCAGAGGGATAAAGGAGGGATATGATGTTAGCCGGCAGCGAAGATTTCACCCGCATGCCACTATACTGGCAAGTCGCTTCCTTGCTGCATTTCTGGTCTAGCGGCGATGGCGGGGGAATGCCTCAAAGCCAGGGGCGGGATAATAACATAGTGGCTTAATACCTGAGTATTGTTTAAACTAAATTATTTTGAGAGGTGGATTTTAGTATGTTAAACGATTTGCTTTACTTCATCCCGGCAGGAAAATACACCAACGGACAGTTGGTCAATCTGCTGAAGGAGCATCCCGAAATCAAGTTCGTGTCCCTGGTCGGCATTGACTTGGCAGGCAACGATACCGACGAAAAAATCCCCATAAATTTATTTTTGAAAGATATTGAGAAATTCTTCCTGGGCGGCGCCGTCGAAACAGACGGTTCGTCAGTCGTCCTCACCGGCCTGGCGACTCTAAACAACGCCAAGGTTGATATGGTAGTTGACCCCAATGTCAACTGGTTTATCGATTACAACTGGGAGAGTGTCGATGAAGAGACCGGCAAACCGGTCGGCTCACTCCGCATCCCTGCTTTCCTCGTCCACAACGGCCTGCGGGTCGACTCTCGCTCTATTCTGGCGCAGAGCCTTGAATACGTTAAAGGGGAAATCCTCGAGTTATTGAAGAAAGCCGGTAAAGTATCCGGTCTTGAGCATCTCGATCCCGCTGAAATCGACGATATCGTTTTTACTGTCGGCACTGAGCTCGAATTCTGGGTCAAGACGCCTGACGAAACCGCGGAAATCGAAGAACTGTCGGCTACCCAGGTCATGCAGGAGAACTACTGGGCCCGGGCGCGCGGCCAGGCCCGCACCGCCCTGGAAGAAGCCATGCTTATGCTGGAGAGGTACGGCCTCGAGCCCGAGATGGGTCACAAAGAGGTCGGCGGTCTCAAGGCCCGTATCGGCGAATCAGGCAACCTCGCCCATGTAGTCGAGCAGATGGAGATCGACTGGCGTTTCGCCAATGCCACGCAGGCCGCCGACAACGAACTCCAGGCCCGCATCCTTGTTAAGGAAGTATTCCGCGAGAACGGCCTTGAGGTAACATTCAAAGCGAAGCCCATCACCGGTGTCGCCGGCAGCGGCGAACACACCCACGTAGGGATTGCCGCCAGGCTGAAGTCGGGTAAACTGGTGAACCTCTTCGCGCCCGGCGATATGAAAGGCGACTTCCTGAGCGCTATCGGTTACGGCGCCATCATGGGCCTCCTCAAAAATTACGAAGTTGTCAACCCGTTCATCTCCGCCACCAACGACTCGCTCAACCGCCTTAAGCCCGGTTTCGAAGCCCCGGTCTGCATCGTAACCTCGCTTGGTCACAGCCCGGCCGTGCCGTCCCGTAACCGCACCATCCTGGCCGGCCTTGTCCGCGACGTCAACAATCCGCTGGCCACCCGTTTCGAGGTCCGTGCTCCGAACCCCTTCACCAACACCTATATCGCCGTCACCGCTTTCTATCTGAGCATGCTCGACGGCATCAAGGCCGCCGTCAGCGCCGGCAAGACCACCAAGGAGCTTGAGGCCGAACTTTCAAAAGACCCGGCGACCGCTGGGTTCTACCTGGAGAAGGGGCGCGCCTATCGAAGCGAACATGACGTTTTCGAGGACTACACCGCCGAGGAACGTGACCGTCTCTTCAGCAAGCCGCCTGCCACCGTCTGGGAAAACATGCTCAACATCGAAAAGTATCCGCAGAAGGTTGCCGTTCTTACCGCCGGCAACGCCTTCCGCAAGGAACTCATCGACGCGTTCGTGGCCGGGGCGCTTCTCCGCTGGCGGACCGAGCTGGTCAACCGCATTATCGGCGAGAATTGCGAAATGATTAAAGAGTGCAAACCCGTGCATGATGCCAAGGACGAAATTGACGAAAAGGCCTGGCAGAAAGTAAGCGCCCTGCGCACCTATATCGCAAAAGATACACCCGCCGCCAAAAGCCTGTTCAGTCGGATCAGGGAAGCAGTGGCAAACGGCGACTATGCAGCCGCCTCGAACATGCAAATCGAGATGGCCGCAAAAATGGGCGAAATCAAAGCCCTTTATGCCCAATACAAACGCAATATAATCTAGCAGGCTGAATTAATCCCCCGGCATCCAGCCGGGGGATTTAATTTTTTGTCGGAATATTACTTGAAATCAGAAGAAAATTAACCTAAAATGGATTAGGAGAATTATTTCTGAGGTGGAATATGGACAATATCGACTTGAGGATTGTCGACATCCTTCAGACCGACGGCCGGATAACCATGAAAGAATTGGGCCAGAGGGTAGGGCTGACAAGCCCGGCCACTATAGAGCGCGTCAAGAAGCTCGAAGACAGCGGCATCATCGGCGGATACCGGGCCGACATAAACATTGCCAAAGCCGGCCTGCCGGTTCGGGCCTTCATCCTCGTCACCATCGGCGGCGGCTCGGGTGAAGAGCTCCTCGACTATTGCCGCCGCCATGCCCGGCTTCTCGAGTGCCACCGTCTTGCCGGCAGCGCCTCCTATCTGCTTGCTGCGGCCGTCGCCGATACCGCAGCGTTAGAAAAACTGCTCGACGATCTGACTATTTACGGCCGCACCGAGACCCACCTCGTGCTGTCCACGCCTATTGCCGCAAAAAAGATCAATCTGCCCTGACAAAAGGCACCCAAAACCCCGGAGCGGTCGCTCCGGGGTTTAAACACTCGGTCACTTCGCCGCCCTTATTGGGGCGGTATTTTCACTATACCATATTTTGCCCCGACTGTCGGATTAGTATTTGAGGCGTCGCGGGGCAAAGTATCACCAGTATGATTATTTCGCAGGAATTGAGGGGGCGCGGGCCGTATTTCATAACTAAGGGTATTTCCGGCAAAGGTGAAAAATATGGATTTTTTGCGCCACATCCACATACTGACGCCATTCTTCCGGCGGCGCTGGCCTTATTACGGGCTTGGCGTCCTTGTTCTCATAGTTGTCGACTTACTGCAGCTCGCCATTCCTCGTCTGACGGGGAAGGCGGTCGATCTGCTCTTGGCAGGCGACGCGGGCCTTGTCAGGCTGCTTGGCGCGCTGACGGCTCTGGCCATCTTAATCGCCATCCTTCGCTACTGCTATCGGGTACTCATTATGGGCACCACCCGTCACCTCGAATACTACCTGCGGGATAAACTCTTTGCCCATGCTCTCCGTCTGCCGCCAGTATACTTCGATCGCTTCGGCCCCGGTCGGGTCATGGCCCTCACCATCAGCGACGTCACGGCGGTCCGCGTCGCGGTCGGCCTCGGCGCTCTCCTGCTCGTAGACGCACTCATCATGGGGCTGGCCTCGCTGATCGTAATGGTCGAAGTGGTTAACTGGGAACTCACCTGGCAGTCGGTCGTACCGCTGCCGTTCGTGCTGCTAGCCACCGCCCTGATGGGCCGGCCGATCCATGACCGCTTTCGCATCGTCCAGGAAAAATTCAGCCAGTTCACCGAGATGGTACAGGAAACGTTTGCCGGCGCCAGGGTAGTAAAAGGTTTCGCCGCCGAGGCAGTGGCCATCGACCGCTTCACCGCCGTGAGCCGGGATAATGTTGCAGCCAATCTGGCCATGGCCCGTCTGCAGGCCGCTTATTTCCCCGTCTCCCATACCGCGCCGCTGTTTTGCTACGCCATCGCCCTTCACGGCGGCGGGCAGCTTATCGTTGCCGGCGTCCTTACCGTCGGCGACCTTGTAGCCTTCCTCGGCTACCTCGGCCTAATGATATGGCCGGTCACCGGCTTCAGCTACCTCATCGCGACCGTGCAGCGCGGTTCGGCGTCGCTGGCCCGCATTGCCGCCCTGCTGGCCGAACCGGCCTACGAGACCGGCTTGCCGGCGTCACCGTCCGCCCTTCCCGGCAGTAGCGTCGAACTGCGTCATCTGACCTTTCGGTACCCGGACAGCCCCAACCCCGCTCTCAAAGACGTCACTATTTCCATTCCTGCGGGAGCTGTCGTCGGGATCGTCGGCAGAACCGGTTCCGGCAAATCCACCCTGCTCAAACTTCTTCTTCGTCTTTACGAACCGCCTGCCGATGCCATTTTCATCGGCGGCCGGGAGATACTTACGCTGGACTTTCTGTCACTCCGCCAAGGAATCGGCTATGTACCGCAGGACAGCTTCCTTTTCGCCCGTACCATTGGCGAAAATATCGCCTATGATCGCGACTACCCGCGCGACGACGTGGAAAAAGCGGCTGGTCTTGCCGCTGTCAGGGAAGCAATCGACGACAAGCCTTACGGCTTTGGCACCGTTCTCGGCGAAAAGGGCCGTCGTCTGTCTGGCGGCCAGCAGCAGCGCGTAGCGATCGCCCGTGCGTTGGTAAAGACTCCGGAAATCCTTCTCCTCGACGACGTCTTCGCTTCGCTGGATTACGAAACTCAGACCGAGCTTCTCGCCAATATGAAGGACTTCAGCGGCGGCCGCACCACCATCATTGTTTCCCAACGGGTCGCCGCGGTCAAAGATGCCGATTTTATCGTTGTCCTCGATGATGGCGGCGTCGCCGAGCAAGGAACGCATGCCGCACTCATCGCCCAGGGCGGCCTGTACTTCAGACTGTACGAGCAGCAGCTCGTAAACGGTGAACAGCCATGAGCATGTATTTTCGCGGCAGGGAATACGACTCCGCTCCCCCCGACCGTCCACTCGACCGGGAAGTGGCGAAGGTGCTGTGGAGTTTTTCCCGGCCTTTCAGGGGGCTTATGGCGGCGGCTCTTGCCGTAATGCTCCTCGGCACGGCCGCCGATCTGGCCCGGCCATATCTTCTCAAAATCGCCATCGATAACCAGATACTCCTCGGCGACCTCGCCGGCCTACGTAACACCGCATGGCTTTACGCCGCCACTATCGCCGCCGGTATGCTTTTTGCCTGGGGGCAAACCCTCCTGCTCCAGTATATCGGCCAGAAAATAATCTTCGACGTCCGGCAGAAAGTTTTCAAGCAACTCATCTACATGCGTTACACCGACATTGAAAGCCAGCCGGTGGGGCGTATCGTCACGCGGGTGACAAACGACACCGACGCTATCAAAGACCTCTACACCGATGTGCTCGTCGCCTTCGCCAGCGATTTGCTGGTACTGATCGGCATCATCGCCGTCATGCTTGCCATCGACTGGCGGCTGGCGCTCGTCTCGTTCACCGTCATCCCGGTGATGATCGTCCTCGCCGCTCTCTATCAGAAATACGCCCGGCGGGCCTACCGCCAGGTGCGCGAGAAAACGGCCGCCATCAATAGCTTTCTCCAGGAAAGTCTCAACGGAGTCAGCGTTGTCAAAGCGTTTGCCCGTTTCCTGCGCAGCGAGGCCGAATACACCGTCGTCAACCGTGAATACCTGGCCGCCGGCTTGAAGGAAATGCGCACTTTTGCCCTTTTCCGGCCGTTTGTCGATCTCGTCTATACCCTTGCGGTCGTGCTACTCCTGTGGTACGGCGACTGGCAAAGCAGCCTGGGGGGCGTAGAGATCGGCGTAGTTGTTGCCTTCCTGCGATATATGGAGAAATTCTTCTGGCCAATCAGAGATCTGGCCGAGAAATACAGCCTGCTGCAGTCGGCCCTGGCGGCGGCCGAGCGGGTCTACGAACTGATTGCCGCCGATCGCCCGGCCGAAGAGCCTGACGGACAAAACACCCACCGGCGCGTCAACGGCGAAATAGCTTTCGAAGACGTATGGTTCGCTTATGAAGAACCGCATTGGGTGCTGTGCGGCTTGTCATTCTCGGTGGCAGTCGGCGAATTCATCGGTATTGCCGGTCTCTCCGGCTCAGGCAAGACCACGGTCATCAATCTCCTGCTCCGTCTGTACGAGCCGCAGCGGGGCCGAATCCTCGTCGATGGTGTCGATATTCGCGAGATCCCCCTGGACGTTCTCCGGCGGACGATCGGCGTGGTGTTTCAGGATGTTCACCTGTTTAACGGCACGGTGGCCGAAAATATCAGCCTCTTCGATCCCGCGATATCCCGCCGGGATATCATCGACGCCGCCACTGTGGCGAATTGCCACGAATTCATCGCAAAGCTCCCGCAAGGCTACGATACGCCGATTGGCTATCAGGGAGCGATGATTTCGGTCGGGCAGCGCCAATTGCTTTCTCTCGCCCGAATGCTGGCCTGCCGTGCCGACGTGCTGGTACTGGACGAAGCCACCTCCAATATCGACGGCGAAACCGAGATGCTGATCCAGGGGGCGCTTGAACACATCGCCAAACAGCGCACCATGCTTGTTGTCGCCCATCGCCTGTCCACCATTCAGAATGCCGATCGCATCCTTGTCCTTCACCGTGGTTTAATCGCCGAGGCCGGCACCCACGAAGAGCTCGTCGCCTGCCGGGGACTGTACTGGCGCCTTTATCACAGCCAGTGACCCAAGCTCCCCGCCAAGAAGGAATATGATAGCGGCGCAATGAATATAATACCAAAACCCATTAGGAGGAATACGGTATGGCCAACATGTTCAGTGATCTTGAAGGGTTGCGCATCGCAATGGCGATGGAGGCCCGCGGGCGGGACTTTTATCAACAGGCTTACCAGCAAACCACTAACCCTGCCCACAAAGAATTGTTCCTGTGGCTGAAAAACGAGGAAATACACCATCTGGCTAGATTTACCACCCTCTTCAACATGATCGAAAACCGAAAGGAAGCCCATTCGGCCGAATACCTCTTCGACCCCGAGACTTCCCGCTACCTTACGGTTATCGCCGAAGAACACGTTTTCCCCAAACCTTACGACGCCGGCAAACACGTCGCCGAGCTGACAAGCGTGCAGGCTGTCCTGCAGGCTGCCATGCAGGCGGAGAAAGACTCAGTGCTGTTTTACGATGAACTGGCCGCCAGGGCAAAGTTCGCCGAGGCCAGGGACGTCTTCCGTCTCCTGAAGGGCGAAGAACAGGCCCATGTCGTCAAACTCCGCGAAATGATCGACGCCTGGGCGTAAGCGAAGGAGGGAACGGTAATGGATGCGAGGCTTATACTCTATAACCTCCATGCCTGTCCGGAATGCCAGAGCATCAGAGAAAAGCTCGCCGAACTTGAGCTTACGTATATATGTGTCAACGTCAGTCCGGCGAAAGCCAAGCGCACCCAGGTATTCGAGTTGACCGGACAATACTCGGTGCCGGTGCTGGTGGACGGCGAAACGATTCTCACCTCCGCTGACAACATCCTGGAATATCTTGTGGAAACCTATGCCCACAACGTCATCAAGCCCGTAAAGTATTGACGTTTCCGACGCAGCCCACCCCGCATATCATGTTAGCGGGAGGGATGTGTCATGCTGAGGCGGCATCGGCGCCGCAAATGTCCGATCGAAAAAGGAGTAAAGATTATCTGTCCCCACTGCGGCGCCATCGTTGTCGTTCCCATGTGCAAGGCTGTCAACGGCGAACAAATATTTTGTTCGAAATGCCAGCAGGATTTTGCCTTCGGGGCTTAGGACGGCTTGAATTATTCGCCAAATAATGTAAAATTGAATTAATGACGAACTTCTGAATAGGGGGATGGGCGATGCCTAGGGGACCCAGCAAGCGAGGCTATCACAAGCAGGACATGCAGAAGGTGAACCGCACCGCCCTTGTCGTCGGAGGTGTTACCGCAGCCGTCCTTTTGTTGGTGATGGTTGTATCCTTTATTAGGTAATTGTTGCAGCCCAAGCGCCTTACGGCGCTTATTTTTTGAAAGATACGGGGAGGATAGTTGATGCCCGGAACCGATGCAGTTGCTCAGAAGACCGGTCCTGCCGCTCGCTCTTTTTTGTCCGAAAAACTGCCGACTCTGATTGCCGTAACGACGGTGATTCTCGCTGTCTGCGCCACACTTGCGTCCTTCAAGGCCGCCGGCTACGGCAACAAAATGGTGCTGGCGCAAAGCCAGGCGTCGGATCAGTGGGCCTATTACCAGGCGAAGAGTATCAAAGAAACCGCTTATCAGGTCCAACGCGACAGCCTAAGCTTCGTTTCGCCCCTGCCGGGCAAAGAACAGACTTACGCGGCGAAACTCGCTGAGTTCGATAAAGAAATCAGCCGTTACAAAGGGGAAAAGAAGGAGATAATGGAAGAGGCCCAGCGCTTGGAGAAAGAGCGGGACATCGCCCGGGATTTCAACTCGCGCTTCGGGCAATCGATGATTTTCCTGCAGATAGGCATCCTTTTGAGTTCCCTGGCTTCAATAAACAAAGTGCCGTATTACTGGTACATGGCTTTGGTCAGCGGTGGCGCCGGCGTGGTGATGTTCATCCACACCTTGATGATCACCCTCTGATCGGGCGCGGCAGCGGACATGAATAATTAAGGAGGCATTGCCGTGGACAGAGAATGGGTAATGGCCACTATCGCCGAATTGGCCGGATTCAGCACAGGCGGGCCGGGAATCACCCGCCTCGCTTTCAGCGACGAGGATCGCCGCGCCGGAGAATATATCCAGGAATTGATGCGCCAGTCAGGCCTGACCGTGCACCGCGACGCGTTCGGCAACATTATCGGGCGGCTGGAAGGCGCTGTAGCGGGAGCTCCGGCGGTAGCCACCGGCTCGCACCTTGACACCGTTCCCGAGGGCGGCCGCTTCGACGGCGTCCTGGGGGTAGTCGGCGGCTTGGCTGCCATCCGCCGCTTGGCCGGGCAAGGTCCGTTGGCCCATCCCTTGGAGCTCATTGTATTCATGGCGGAAGAATCCAGCCGCTTCGGTTTTGCCACCATGGGCAGCAAAGCGATGACAGGTTCCGTCAACCCGTCATGGTCGAAAGCCAAAGATCAGGCCGGCGAAAGCTTTCCCGACGCTATCGGCCGCCATGGCCTCGACCTGGCCAATGCCCGGGCCGCCGGCCGTAGCCGGGACGAGTTAAAGGCCTTCATTGAGCTGCATATCGAACAAGGACCGGTCCTCGAGAGGACAAATGATACGATCGGCATCGTCGAGGCAATCGCAGCCCCCACCCGCCTCAAGATCGTTGTCGACGGAGTGGCCGGACACTCGGGAACGACGCCGATGGGCGACCGTCAGGACGCCCTCGTGAGCGCGGCAATGATAATCCTCGCAGTGCAGGAAATCGCCCTTGAGCAGCACCATCGCGGCACAGTCGGGACGGTAGGCGTAATCCGCAACCACCCTAATGTAATGAACGTCATCCCCGGGCGGGTGGAGATGGGCGTCGACATTCGCGGCGTGGACCACGACAGCATAATCGAAACCATCCAGGACATCAAAGACGCTGTCAGCACTATCGCCGACGGCCAGGAAACGCCGGTGGCGATCGAAGTGGTGACCGCCGACAAACCGGTCCCCATGAACGCAGACATCATCCAGACGATCGAAACCGTCTGCCGTCAGCTCACCATGCCTTACCGGCTGATGAACAGCGGCGCCGGCCACGACGCTATGAACATGGCCGCCATAGCCCCCACCGGGATGATATTCATTCCCTGCCGGAGCGGCATCAGCCACAATCCGGAAGAAGAGGCCGACGCCGACGACATTGTGAAGGGCATCGACGTCCTGACAGCCACTATCAAGCAGCTCGCCAAGTAGGTGTTTACATGACAGTCGACGTATACTTTACCCCCCTGGACTATATTGCCAGGCCGCCCGAGGGAGACCATGCCGTCGCCGTCCTCGACATCTTCCGCGCTACGACATCGATGGCCACCGCCTTCGCCAACGGGTGCCGCCGCATCATACCGGTCATGACAGTAGAAGAAGCCATAACTCTCAAGGAACTGCACCTCGGGGCGCTGCTTGCGGGTGAACGCCAGGCCCGCCCCATTCCGGGCTTCGACCTTGGCAACTCGCCCGGTGAGTACGACCGAGCCGCGGTAGCCGGCAAGACGATCATCATGACGACCACCAACGGCACCGCCGCTCTTAAGACGGCCGAGAAAGCGGCGAAAGTCTATGTCGGTGCGTTTGTCAACGCCGCCGCCCTTTGCCGGAAGCTTTCCTCAATATCGATGAATATTGTAATTCTCTGCGCCGGAACCCGCGGCCACCTGACCATCGAGGACGCGCTGTGCGCCGGACTGCTTGCCGATAGGCTTACTGGCCATAGCGACCTTAGCGATGCGGCCCTAGCCGCCCGGGCGATATACAACGATTACCGCGCCGACCTTGTGCGGCGGACGTCCCAGGGCGCCCATGCCAGGAATCTTGCCGCCATCGGCTACGGAGGAGATATTGGCTATTGCCTGCGGCATGATCTTTACGACATCGTCCCTGAATTTCTCAGCGGAGAAATAACCGACCCGGCTGCCTGCTAGCAGTCGGGTCGGTTATCTTAAGGTAAATATTTCGCCTTTAGTTTACGTAACATGCATGGTAAAATGGAGGCTGAGCAACGTGGAAAGGGGATGTCTATGAAAAAAATCGTTATCATGGCCATGCTCGCCATGGCTGCCGCTGCCTATTCACCCCTGATGCCCTCGGTTCACGCCGCAACCGCCGACGATGTGCTCGCGCAGATAATTGCCCAGAACCCTAAAGCCGCCCAAGTCCAGGAACTGCTTGCCCTCAAGCAGGACATTGAGCAAGGCGGCCGGGGAGCGATCGTCAGCCGCGTGACCCAGGTCGCCATTGATCGGGCCGGTCAGGGAGAATTGGCCGGACTGGTAACCGCCGCCGCAAACGGCGGGGATATCCGGGGCACTGTGGAAACCGCCGTTCGGCAAGAAGTCACAACCCAGTTGGCATCCAGGCTCGGTCCTTACGAAGAGAGCCTCAACCTGCTTGCCTCTATTCTGCAGAACGCCGGGCTTATTCCCCAAACCGTCCGCGACAGCAGCAGCCTGGCCGGGGCGGCGCAAATCCTTAAGTGACCGGGATCGATAGCAACGAAGACTAGCAACATTCAAAAACGGTAAGCGGCAAGGGCCGGCTTACCGTTTACATAAATAAAAACCGGTAAGGCCGGTTTTTTTTACTAGGAACAACTATGATAAATGACGAATATATGAGAGGAAAACAAAATGACCACAAGGGGAAGAGGCTTGAAAAAGACATTCATTATACTGATAATGCTCCTCAGCGTCGGGTTAAACCTTGCCGGCGCCGCTCCCGCCGCCCCGCCCCCCGTCCAGTACGAAAAAGGTCTTGTGCTGTCGGTCGCTCCGCTCGATGATGCTACGCGGAAGCAGTACCTCCTCGAACGCGGCGAACTTGTCACGGTACGAATTACCACCGGTCCGGAAACAGGCAAGGTCGTCGACACTTTGAATTTTGTTTCCGAGCGTTCGCCCTACGCAATCAAAGTAGCACCAGGCGACAAAATCATCGTCGCCGTGGCCTACGACCTCGGCCGGACGTCATACCACGTAAGCGATTTCGACCGCTTCGATTATGTTTATGTCCTGCTGGCCCTGTTTATCGGCACACTGGTGATATTCGCCGGTGTCGTAGGCGTAAAGACAGTTTTCGTAATCGGCTTTTCCACCGCTCTGATTTTTCAGGTCTATATCGGTCAGGTGCTGGCCAGGGGAATAAACCTGACGCTCCTGACCCTGCTCGTCTGCGCCGTGATTGCCACCGTGACTCAGGTCGCCATCAGCGGCTGGAACAAGAAGTCCTTAGCCGCCATTCTCGGCACGGTGGGCGGCGTGGCCATCGCCGGGCTGCTCTCCCTGCTCGCCATCCAACTGATGCACCTGACGGGGCTCGATAGCGAGGAAGCCATGATGCTCAAGGCAACGAAAATGGCCGACATCGATTTCCAGGGGGTCTTGTTCTCGGGCATGGTATTCGGAGCCCTCGGCGCGGTAATGGATGTTGCCATCTCGATTGCGTCGGCCCTCTACGAAGTAAAAGCCCTCCAGCCGGATATGGACAGGAAAAGCCTGTTCATGACCGGGATGAATGTCGGCCGGGATATAATGGGTACGATGTCCAACACCCTCATCCTGGCTTATGTAGGCACATCCCTGCCGCTTATGCTGCTGATCGCCTCCCAGCCGCAGGCCTCGGCGCTCAAAATCATGAATCTCAATATGATCGTCACCGAGATCGCCCGCGCCCTTACCGGCAGCATCGGCCTTATCTGCGCCATCCCGCTGACAGCCCTGATTGCCGCTTTCCTGATGTGCGGCCGGGAGCGTTAATACCTAAGCGGCTAACTGAAGACGTCCGCGCGGGCAGCCCGCAGGGCGTCTTCCAACTTGTCGCTCCAGCTGCCGCCGCCTTGCGCCCAGTGGGCGTTGCCGCCGCCCTTGCCCCCAGTAAGCGCAAGCGTCTTCTTCAGCAGCTTGCCCATATCGGCCGGGATGCCCGCAGTGCAGGCAAAGACAAAGTGAGATTTGTCAAGCTCGGCGCTCCCGGCCGCCAACAGGACGACGGCGCGGCCGCGGGCCAGCACCGCTCTGGCCAGATCCGACAGTTCGGCAGCCGACGCGTCCGCGATGACAGAAACGGCCAGCTTTATGTCAGAAAACTTGTCAGCCTTTTCATATAACTCGTCGGCCCTGTAGCCGGCGAGTTCCTGTTTTGCGGCCTGCAGTTGCCGGGTGGCCGTTTCCAGCTTGCACTGTTGCCGTTCGGCCGCTGCCGGTACCTCAACGACAGGCACGGACAACCGTACGGATAGATCGCGGGCCACGGCGCTGTTCAGCCGGTAGTCCTCAAGGGCCCGGCCGCCGCACACGAAGTCCACCCGGACAGCCCCGGCCTTGCGTTCCCAGGAACGAATCCTGATCAGGCCGATTTCGCCGCTGGCCGCTACATGCGTGCCGCCGCACGGGCAGCAGTCCACTCCTGCCACGCTGACAAGGCGGATGGCGGCGAAGCCTTTCGCCGGCTGTTTGCGCAGCGGGAACCCGGCGAGGTCGCCGCCGGCGACAAATTCGCTCTTGACCGGCAGATTGGCGAACACAATTGCGTTGGCTGCCGCTTCCGCCGCAGCCGCCTGCTCAACGGTCAGCGTTTCCATAGTGACATCGATGTATACCCCGTCGCTGCCGAGATGAAACCCGATATTCTCCCCGCCGAAGAGGTCGGAGAACACCGCCGACAGGATATGTTCGCCGCTGTGCTGCTGCATATGGTCGAAACGCCGTTCCCAGTCCAGGCGGCCATGGACCGCTTCCGACGCCGGTCTGACGGCGGTGACGTGCACGACCGAGCCGTTCTCCTCGTATACCGCCACCACCGGGATATCGTCCAACCAACCTTTGTCGCAGGGCTGGCCGCCGCCCTCGGGATAAAATGCCGTCCGGTCAAGTACGACGCCATAGCTGCCATCGGGCAGAGTGCGCAATTCCTTAATTCTCGCTGTAAACTCTTTTTGATAACAATCAACATAATACAATTTTTCAGTCACAGTTGCCCTTACCTCCGTTATGCGCATTCAAACCCATTATACCCGACACCGGCGACGCAGCAAAGCCGCCTGCAGGGATATCGCCCGCAGACGCTACATATATTTGACCAGGAAATGCCGGGAGGGGGAGAAAAATTTGCTGACCGCGCTTAGGAACAGGAGGCATGGTGTATCCTTTTGCGTTGCCCTGCTGGCTGTCGCCGGGCTGCTTACCGGGCTGGCCGGTTTCGAATACTGGGACGAACAGGAACTCGCGTCCGTTCCCAATCAGCCGGCGACACGGCCCGAAGGCAGTGTAATTCTGGTGGTGAATGTGCCGGCACGCCGTCTTGAAGTGCTGAGCGACGGCAAATTATACAAGCAATACCGCATTGCCGTCGGCCGTTCGGAAACCCCATCGCCGTACGGGGAGTGGATCGTCACCTGGAAAGCCTATCACTCCGGCGACATCTTCGGCACCAGATTCCTAGGCCTCAACGTCCCGTGGGGCGGGTACGGCATCCACGGCACCAACAGACCGTGGTCAATAGGCCAATTCGCCAGCCAGGGCTGCATCCGCATGCGGAACAGGGACATCGAGGAATTGTTTGAGTGGGTGCCTGTCGGCACCCCCGTGCGCATCGAAGGGGGCAGGGTGCGCATCGAACGCCAGCTGCGCTACACCTCCACGGGGCCCGACGTTGTCCTGCTGCAGACCAGGCTGCGCAAAAACGGCTATTATGAAGGGCGAGCCGACGGGTTGTTCAACCGGGACGTCGAAGAGGCGCTGAAAAGGTTTCAGCACGACAAAGGACTCAGGCCGACCGGGGTCGCCGACCGCAAAACGCTCGAAAAGCTTGGCCTATAGCGTGGCTGGCGACAGTGTAAAGGTGCCTGTTTGGCGGCACCGGAGCGTTTTTAGGGCAAAATAAATGATTTTGCCGTCTTTTGTCGAATACATTATAATGCCGAATCCTAACCGGTAGGGGAGAACCACTAGAGACACAGGGGTGAATCCGCGACAGCGGAAGGGCGTCTAATCCTCTTCGCCCGAACCCGACAGCTAATCCCCGAGGCATTAGGCCAAGCGGTTCCGTTATACGCGAACGGCGCCGCGGAGGCCAGCAACAAGAGGGGTGAATTGATGAAAAAAGTTTATATTGCGGCGATACTGGCGGCGCTGTTGCTTGCCAACGCCACCGCGCTTGCAGCGGTTGCCCCTGCGCCTGCGGCGGACAAGCCCCTCAAACAGGGAGCGCGGGGCGAGGACGTCAAGATGGTTCAGAAGCTGCTGGCCGATACCGGCTATTACGCCGGGCAGATCGACGGCATCTTCGGCGGCGCTACCCTTGAGGCCGTTCAGAGATTTCAGACCTATAACGGCCTGAAGCCCGACGGCGTGGTCGGCAAAGAAACCATCGCCTTCCTCCAGCGCGAACGGGCCAGCACTGCGCCAAATCGCTACAACCGCGAACTGACGATGACCGCTACCGCCTACACGGCTCAGGATGACGGCAACGGCAGTCACACCTACCGCGGGCACGAACTCAGACGGGGGCTGGCGGCGGTCGATCCCCGAGTTATCCCGCTTGGCACGCGGTTATTCATCAAAGGCTACGGTTTTGCAATCGCCGACGATATCGGCGGCGCCATCAAGGGCAACAAAATCGACCTCGCGTTCGAAAACCGCGCTGACGCTCTCCAATTCGGCGTCCAGAAGGTTACAGTCTATATTCTCGATTAAAGAGCAGGTCAAACCTGCTTTTTTTTCATAAAAAGGAATGGCGCTTGGCTGTGGCGTATACCATATTAACCTACACAGAAGGGAAGATGCTCATGTACGAAATAGCTCACATCGGCCTTGTCGTAAAAGATGCCGACCGCTCCGGCCGGTTTTACCGCGATGTTCTCGGCTGTCAGCCGGCGGGCGCTTATGAGGATGAAAGGGTCAAGATCGCCTTCTTGAAGGCAGGGACGCAGATAATCGAGCTGGTCCAATACCAGGCTGGCGAAAAGGAACCGCGCCGGGCCGGGATTGTGGATCACCTCGCCTTCAAAGTGAATGATATCGACGCCGCTATTGCCAAACTGCGGGAAAAAGGGGTAACGCTGCTTTTCGACGCGCCCCGCACTGCTCTGGGCGACAAAAAGATCTTTTTTTTCGCCGGCCCGGACGGGGAGAGGCTGGAATTCATCCAGGAAGCGGCGCTATGACAGACAAAATCGACAGACTCAAAGAAAAAATGCATAACCTTTACAAACGCAATCCCTTCGTCGGGCTTCTGCAGATGAAAGTGGAGGATGTCAAAGAAGGGGAAGCAACGCTGTCGATGCCGGTCATCCAGGCAATCCACGGCAATCTGTACGGGATGGCGCACGGCGGTGCTACGGCGTCACTGGCCGACACGGCGATGGGACTCGTCTGCGTATCACTCGGTAAAAGGGTCGTGACCCTGGATCTCAACATCAACTACATATACGGCGCGGCCGACGGCGAGACGATGACAGCTGTGGCGAAGGTCGTGCACAACGGCCAGCACACCGTCGTCGTGGAAGCCGAACATCGCGACACGGCCGGCAGACTTTTGGCAAAAGCGAGGGGAACCTTCTTTGTCGTCGGCAGCCTCGACCTTGATTAAAAAACGGGAAATAATGATCCCAACCGCGGCAGGCAAACTGAACGCTATCCTCTATCTTCCCGTGGAACGCCAGCGCGATTATGCCGTCATATTCTGTCATGGCTTCCGGGGCTCCAAAGAGGGGGGCGGGCGGGCGTCGTCACTCGCTGCAAGGGTTGCCGAAAACGGTTTTGTCGCCCTGCTGTTCGACTTTGCGCCTCTCAGCCTGCTTTCCGAACAGGTCGAAGAGCTGCGGGCAGTTGTGTCCTACAGCCGACGCGAGGTCAGCGACCGAATCGTTCTTTTCGGGCGCAGCATGGGCGGCAGCGCCGCTCTCGCCGTCGCAGCCGCCGACAGGCTCATCGGCGGCCTCTGCCTGTGGTCCGCTCCCCACAACCTCCACGAGACATTCCGCCTCTCTCTGGGAGAGGAAGCGTACAGCCGGCTGCTTGGTGGGGAACCAGTCAGCATAGCCGACGAATTCGGCCATGTTTGCATGACCCCCGATTTTCTCGGCGATTTCGACCGTTTCGACCTCCTTGCTTGCGCCAGGCTGGTCAGCGGCCGGCCAATGCTCGTTGTCCACGGCGAAAACGACGAAATAGTCCCCCTGCGGCAGGCTGTCGAAATATTCGATCAGGCTGGTGAACCGAAAAAGATGACCGTCGTCCCCGGAGCCGATCACCGCTTTCTCAGTGGCCACGAACAAGCGTCCGCGGCATTGCTCGCCTGGCTGGAGGCCGGCTTTTCGGCTCCGCGCGACTGGTGAAGCCGACCTGCATATAATCGCGAATTGGGCTTATACTACCCAGGAAAGCATTCTGCTTGACAAGGGAGGCTCAGCCCATTGGACTTGGTACCCGCCCATTTGCTGCCGCTCCTCCTGGCGCTAGTGTCCGGCGTGCTGATGGCTGTGCAGGGTTCGGTCAATACCGCGCTGAGCAAGGCAGTAGGCCTGTGGGAAGCGACATTTGTCGTTCACGCCATAGGGACGCTAGTCTTGCTCGTCGTTTTATTTATCCTCAAAATGGGACGCGGCGATCTCGGCGGTTTGTTCCAGGCTCCATGGTATTCCTACCTCGGGGGCGTGATAAGCGTATTCATTATCTACCTGGTGGCTGCCAGCATCCCACGCGTCGGAGTAGCCAACGCCACCACGGCCATAATCGTCGGCCAAGTGATGACTGCAGTCGTAATCGACCATTTCGGCGGCTTCGGTCTCCAGAAAATACCGTGCGGCTGGAGCCAGGTCGCCGGTCTGGCGCTTTTGGCGATCGGTGCCAGGTTGCTGCTAAAGTAGATTTTCCTTCACAAAAAAATTATTATAATGTATACTTATTTTTAGGGTTTTTTCCCCATGTCCTTTTAAGTAATTTTTTGCCACGCCGAATCTTAACAAGGAGGATAAGTAATGGATTTTAACTTTACTCCCGACCAGCTTGCCCTCAAGAAGATGGCTCAGGAAGTAGTTGCCAAAGAGATTACTCCCTACGCCCTTGAGATGGACCACAACGGGGAAATGCGGCCCGGTCTGCTCCAAAAGCTTGACGAAGCCGGTATTGTTAGCCTGGTCGTGCCTGAAGAATTCGACGGTCCGGGGCTGGATGCTGTCACCATCGCCCTTATCTACGAAGAACTTGGCAAAGGCTGCGCCGGTGTAGCCACCAGTGTCGCCGCAAATGCCCTGGCCTCATATCCTGTCATACTCATGGGTACCGATGAGCAGAAGAAACACTACTTTGATATCATCAACAGCGGCAAACTGGCGGCCTTTGCCCTTACCGAGCCGGGAGCCGGTTCCGACGCAGGTGCGGTAGCAACCACCGCCGTCAAAGACGGCGATGATTACTACATCCTCAACGGCACCAAATGCTTTATCACCAATGGCGGCCTCGCCGACATCTTCATCATATTTGCCAACGCCCGCAAATCTGCGGGCATCCGCGGCCTGACGGCCTTCATTGTCGACCGAAACACCCCCGGTTTTTCGGTCGGCAAAGAGGAAGACAAAATGGGCATCCGCGCCTCCAACACCTGCGAACTCATCCTCGACAACGTCCGTATTCCCACCGCCAACCGACTTGGCAGGGAAGGGGAAGGCTTCAAAATTGCCATGAAAACCCTCGACGCCGCTCGCCCGCTAGTCGGGGCCGTATCGGTAGGCATCGCTCAGGCCGCCTTTGACGCTGCCGTCAAATATTCCAAAGAGCGCGAGCAGTTTGGTAAGCCCATCGCCTCGTTCCAACTCGTTCAGGCGATGCTCGCCGACATGGCTATCGCCGTGGAAACAGCCCGGCTCATGGTCTTCAAGGCCTGCTGGCTCAAAGACCAAAACCTGCCGTTCGCCAAAGAGGCGGCCATGGCCAAGTGCTATGCGGCCGATGTCGCCATGAAAGTTACCACCGATGCCGTTCAGGTTCTCGGCGGCTACGGCTATATCAAGGAATACCCCACCGAGAAGTACATGCGCGACGCCAAGATCATGCAGATATACGAAGGCACCAACCAGATTCAGCGTCTCGTTATCGCCAACCAGATTTTGTATTAAACAGCCCCCTTGACAATTCTTGTTTACAGTAATATAATGTTTCTTGCGGCAGTTGCTATCTCTGCCGCAAAAATATGGGGTTATAGCTCAGTTGGTTAGAGCGCCTCGTTGACATCGAGGAGGCCAGCGGTTCGAGTCCGTTTAACCCCACCATATTGAAATCAAAGGGCGCTCGGCTATTGCAGCTGAGCGCCCTTTTTTGTGTTTTCCTAATCTTATCCTAATCCCTTTTTAAAAGTGAGGTTGATAATCTCTGCTGGCCGCTGTTTAACCTCTTTGCGGAGGTGGACGTAGTAATCCGCCGTGAAACTGGTTTTTGCGTGTCTGGCGGCCTCTGAGACGGCCTTAGTGTCCAGGCCAAGCTCGTATAGTATCGTGACGTAGGTGTGACGCATGTCGTGGACCCGGAGAGCGGGCAACTTGTTTTTTTCTTCCGTCTGGGCATTGTTATATGCTTCGATGGCTTTGGGCAGCGCGTGAGTGATATAATCCGGCTCGTAGGGCAGACCGTCCCGGTGACGGATCACGAAGTTCTGATCGCAGAGCTGCGCCTGCTTAACCTTCGAATTCTTCTTCTTGTTGCCGATGCCGGCCATCTGTTTTTTGCGAATATCTTCCATGACCGCAATAACGATGTCAGGAAGAGAGGCATATCCTTTTGATTGTTTGGTTTTCGTGGGGCCGAGCGCCAGAACGGTGGGCGGGATGGGGTTACCCTTTTTGTCAGCCTTGGTTTTCGACTTGCAGCCATACCATTTAATTTCTTTCTGCTCCAAAAGCCGCTTTGCTTCTTCCTCATCCATCCTGTCGAGCGAATATTCGACGTAAGCGCCCTTGTTCTTTAAATCGACATTCCCCCATTGGAGTCCAAGAATTTCCCCCCGGCGCAGGCCGCAAAGGAACCCGAGGAGCCAGACGAGATAAATACTGTTTTCGCGGTGGAAGTCAAGGAATCGCGTAACCTGTTCATGCGACCAAACCATGTTGTTCGGCTCGTTTCTTTGCGGCGGGGTAACGGCGTCGCAGGGATTCCGGGAGAGTAACTGCCAGAGCACGGCCTTTTTAAGCGCCTGGTTAAGTACGGCAAATTGCGCCTGTATGCTGGTCGGCTTCAGACCCCGCGCAAGCTCCTTGTTGAGATGTTCGGTGATGGTCGTCGGCTTCAGTTTGTCCAGTTGGGCTTCGCCGAGGTTGGCGCAGAGAGCGTCGATCCGGTCCTGATAATTTTGCACTGTTGCCGGCCGGCGGCGAGGTTTTATTTCAAGCTCCAACCATTTATTAAGATACTGTTTTACAGTAGTTTTATTGGTAATGGTCAACTCACCTTTGTCGAGCTTCGATCTGATTTCTCTTTCAAGGCGCTCGGCAGCCTTTTGCCCTTCGGCCGGGTACCATTTGTAGCGTTTTTTGTTGAATTCGTCGCGGTAATAAACAACTGCATACCATATGTTATCTTTAAACTGAACGCTCATTAGCATCATCTCCTTTATCAGGAAACGAGTTGAGAATGTTTTCGATAATAGTCTTATCTCTTTCAGATGCTTTTCTAAAGGCTAGAAGCAATAACCATTCTCTGCGATCAACCTTAGTAAGTGACAAATCCTTTTCATCATTTTGGCCATAGAGCCAACTTAAAGAAACATCGTAGAGCTTAGCCATAGCAATCAGGTCTTTAGCGGAAATTTCTCTTCTGCCTGCCTCGTAGTTTCCGATCGTGCTTGATGAATTGTATCCTAAGTTTTTAGCAACTTCTTCGTGTGTTAATCTTGCATCTTCTCTAGCCTGCCTAAGTCTTTTTAACAACAATTCCTTATCAAACATTCTTTTATCATCACACCTCTTTTTATATTTGTTTTGATTATATACAAAATGTGGGAAAAAGTCAAAAAAATATTTCAATATGTGCTATTTATAATTGACACGCACAAAATGTGAGATTATACTAAAGTCAGATAAAAGAAATAATTGTCAAAAAAGGAGGGTTGAAAATGGATATAGGCAACAGAATTCGACAAATTCGCATCGACAAAGGCATTTCGCAACGACATGTTCAAAAGAAGCTGGGCAAGTACGGTTCGTGGTTAAGCCAGGTAGAGGGCGGCAGTGTTCAGATTTACGCCAAAGATGTGCCCTTACTTGCCGATGCGCTGGGCGTCGAAATCGGCGATCTCTTTGTAGAGGAAATCAAAGGGGCCTAGGTTTTTCTATGCCTAAATTTCGCACATATTGTGCGATTGAGTCAAGCCGTCATGCGATTTCGCGCAGACGAGCTGCTGGCTCATTTCAAGAGCGGGAAACCGGAAGAGCAGTAGGAAGGCGGATTCGCATGAACGAACTGCTCGGCAGCGTCCAGGTGATGAGCGCGATCCGCGTCTGCGGCTGGCAGGTCAATGAATGGCTGAAAGGAGGTGAGGGGATGGCAAACTTATTTGATGTGCACGATGCGCTGTGCCAGTTCATTATCAAGGCAACAGAAGAAGAAACCCCCAGTAGCGTGGTTCAGACGCTGCCGGAGGTCGTAAGGGCGCTAGTTGAGTTGTCGGTTGTTATTCGGACTCAGAAACAACCTTGAGAATGTCTTTGTAGGCCAGAAGTGATAAATCTTTGTAGTTTTTAGTTCCCGGGAAAGCCTCGAAATCAAGAGCGTTCTTTCTAATTAGTTCAATAAGAATCTCCTTGGCAATTTGTTTCTCTTCAATCGTCGCCACGCACATCACCTCCCTTCGCCGCATATTTCGACGGGAGGAAACAATTTCCTGTAAAGGAGATGATGTCTTATGTCCCGCATCCGTATCCAACTCGACAAACAATGGCGCCAATCGCGGGACGCGCGCCTGGTTGCCTGGGTGATCATCAACTGCCGGCGTCTGCTGTTCTGGTTAGCCGGTCGATGGGGCCCGGTAGCCCTGGCCGGCGTGCTGATCTGGCTGGCCTGGCTTGTAGGAGGATGGAGATGAACAGAAAGGTGTACGTTACGACGACATTTCCATCGGAAAACCGTCCTCCGGCATGGGCGAGGCTGCTCTGCTGGCTTGGTATCCACCGATGGCGCCACATACGGATATTCAACCGGGAATGGCGACGATGCCAGCGGTGTCGACGGTTAGAAATCGACCGAGGGGAGGTGTGTAGAGGTGGCCTCAATCAGAACCACGGCGATCCGGTTGAGGGAACAGCAGCGCGTCGTTAACGCCTACCAGCAAATCATTCCGCTGATTAATGACCCCCACTGCCGGCGCCGGTGCTATCGAAAAATGAAAGTCGCCCTGAGGATAGCCGAGCGACTGGCACGGAGACTCAACGAGAAAAAGAAAAAGACTGCCACAAGAGCAGCCTAACGACACGAATCTACTGATATCGTACCACGCGCCGCGGTATCAGTCAATGGAGGCGCATATGGAACAACAAGATTTTGACAGCGGTTACGAATACGCCCGCCGGCACCACCTGGCGACCTGGCAGGGATATTCGACAGGGACTCTAAAGCAGCTCGCCGCTGTTTTTGTGTCCGCCGGCTCGGGACATGCCCTCGGCCAGGCCCGAGTCATTGAAGAGATACTGGCAGGGAGGGCGGCCAATGCGAAAACGCTATCTTGAACTCCTGGCCTCTACCGGCCGGCCCGGCAGAACTGATCTCGCCAGCTGGTTAGAATCCACCGACTTCTTCACGGCCCCCGCCAGCACCCAATACCACGGCGCTCACGAGGGCGGATTACTGGAGCACAGCCTGGCGGTGTATAACAATCTCTGTAAAATTGCCGGTACCTTTGAGGAAAAGCTGTTGCCCGTCAGTAATTCCACGGCTATCATCGTCGCCCTTCTCCACGATATCTGCAAGGCCGACTTCTACACCGTCAGTACCAGGAACGTTAAAAACGAACAAACTGGCCAATGGGAAAAGGTGCCGTATTACGCCATCGAGGATACAATCCCCCTCGGCCACGGCGAGAAAAGCGTCATCCTGGCCATGCGGCACATGCCGCTGACCGGTGACGAGATCATGGCCATCCGTTGGCACATGGCCGGCTTCGATGACGCGGCCCGACAGTACGCAAGTGGACAAGCCCTGGCCGCCGCCCTGAAAAAGTATCCGCTCATCACCGCTTTGCACATGGCGGACCTGGCTGCAACCTATTTTGACGGGAAGTGATCGTCTATGTCCGGCCGTAAATCAATCAAATCGTACCGATTGGGCATCTCGGTACCGCCAGTGGGCCGCATACCGGCGCCAGCGCCTAGCGCCTGCCGCGTGACGCAGAGCTATTTCCCGCCGCCCGATGAGGCCCTGGATCTTGGCTGGCCACCGGAGCGCATTATGTCCGACTGTCGGCGGCTGCCGCGGGAAGAATTGACCCCTAAGCTGAAGGCGCGGCTACTGGCCGCCGGGCTTACCGAGTCGCAAGTTAAGGAACTATATCGGCACAGCCGGTCATGGATTAACTCTATTCGATCGCATATAGCTGGCGGTGGCCAGCGGCACGAGGCGTCGGAAAAAGATATTGACCTCTATGGGTTTGACCAAACAAAAAGAGAGGAAAGATGCTCAATGAAATTTCACGAAGGTATTTTAGCGGGCATGGCGCCGACGAAAGCGCTGGAAACGTGTGAGCCATCCCGGATGAAAGATATTACCGTCGAAGGACTGCAGGCGTGCGTAGACGCCGGTCTGAGCCGCGAGGAAATGGCAAAGGGGTACGGAACGACGCCGGCGTCACTGTCCTGGAAGGCCAGCCAGATGAAATTTAAGTTCCCCAGCGCCAGGCCGGCGAAGATTGTCACTCCGGAAAATACAAAGCCGGAAAACGTCTCCGGGGGGGGCACAGCTGTGCAGCCTAAGGACCAGCCGGCCGCAGCCGACCAGCAACCGGGTGCCGTCGCCGCCGCTATGGCCGCGTTCATCGGTTCTGAGAAGTTTCAGGAGATCGTCGCCGCCAACCAGGAAGCCGCAGCGCACACGCCGACGGTGGAGGAATTGGCCGACGTGTTCGGGGAGAAAAGACCGGCAACGGGTAATCGACCGATAATCGTTTATCTATGTGGAGCCATTGACTACGTGACCGGTGAGTATGCTTCCGAATGGAGACTGGCAGCGACAGCTGAGCTGGAAGCCATAGGTGTCACGGTTATTGACCCGACCCGAGACGGGGCACTTTCTTGGACGCCTCAGGAGGTCGTCGAGCGTGACTTGGCCGACATTGCGTCGGCGGATATTGTTCTGGTTGAAATGAATAATGCAGCCGGCGGTTACATCGGTACCGCCATGGAGATCCGAGAGGCGTGGGAGATGGGAAAAATAGTCATTGTCTGGGGCCAGGCTTTCCGAAACAGCAAGTTCCTCCGGTACCACGTCACGAAGTTTTGCCCATCTCTGGATTATGCTCTCGGGTATATCGAGGGTATGGTGGCAAAATTGCGGAAGGGTGAGGTCGGATGACCCGCTACGCTGAGGGTACCCAGGTCGACGAATCCCGTTCCCGCGGCGAGATCGAGCGCACCTTGCGGAGGTATGGCGCCCAGGGATTCGGTTACGCATGGGAGGGCAACAACGCCATGCTGACGTTCAAGGCTAACGGCCGAATGTGTCGATTTCTCCTGCCGATGCCGGACCAGAACGACAGGGAATTTACGTACACTCCGGAACGGCAGGTTCGTCGAAGCCCCGCAGCGGCGAGAGCTGCCTGGGAGCAAGCCTGCCGGCAGCGGTGGCGGGCGATGTCTCTGCTTATCAAGGCGAAGCTGGAGGCAATCGAATCCGGCATCGTCACCTTCGATGATGAATTTCTGGCGCCGATGCTGTTACCGAATGGTCAGACGGTCGGTCAGTGGGCGGTACCGCAGATCGCGGCGGCGTATGAACGGAACCAAATGCCGGCTCTGATGCCGGGACTGAGCGAAAGGAGCTGTTAGCATGACCAAAGGGGTACAACTGATTGCCGAAGAGCGTCAGCGGCAAATAGATCAGGAGGGCTGGACAGCCGAGCACGATCGCCAGCACTCAAGAGGTGAATTGGCTATCGCCGCAGGGTGTTACGCTTTCCCTCAAATTGTTCGTATGGCATGGGGAATGGCACAACGGCTTTGGCCTTGGGGGCTTGAATGGTGGAAACCATGCCCCGAAGATCGAATCTACGAACTACAAAAAGCCGGCGCCCTGATCGCCGCCGAGATCGACAGGCTGTTGGCCGAGGGTGGTGAACGTCAATGACCCTCTGCATCATGGGCGCAAAGGCGAACTGCCAGCACAATTACGCCGGCTGCTGTAAGGCGAAACCAAAGCCCGAGAACATTCCTTGCCTCGGGGTCGCCTGTATGGCCGTTGTTACGAGACCGAGTAAATAGGGAGGTACCATCATGCTTGATAAAGCCATCGAAAAAATTCGCGACGAAATGGTGGCGAAGAACGATACCTATGTTCAGGTTGTCGGTGATATGCTGCTGCACCATTTGACGGCCAACCCCGCCGCGGCCGAGAAGGTCATGGCCAGTGGCAAAACCATTGCCGGCAGCTTGTCCGCAATGAGATCCGCTGCTGAAAAGAAGAAATCGGGCAACTGCGCGGTACTGACGGATGCCGAGGGCTTCGCAGTCGTACTCGAGTACTTCGGAATCAGCGGCACTGCGTCGATCCCTTCGCCGGTACCGGCGGCTTTACTTATCCCCAAAACGGCATCCACCGATTTCGACGTAAGCCTGGATGACCTGCTGAGAGGTTGACCACATGGAGATTAACGAGATTCTGGAACATTTCCCCGACGACCGGTCCGATGAAATCAAGCAGTATGCAACTGACAGTGTGTTTCGGTGGAGCCGGTACCTGTTCACCCGACGTGAAGGGAAACGCCAGTACGCCTACTGCACCCATTGCCGGAAAGAAACCGCCAACACCAAGCTACGACACAATAGCCAGGCCAAATGCCCTCATTGCGGAAGCACCTGTATTGTTAAGGCAGCTGGTATCGGCCGAAAGCGGCTGTTGGATGAGGGATATTTTGTGTACTACGAAAAGTCGACATACGACCCGGAGGCTATTATCGCCAGGGGGATTTACGCAGTACGCGACTATCGCGGTGACTACCGGCAAGTAAAAACCATCTATCTTACCAAGGCGTTTTATCTGTTCCGGCCTGGCCAGGCCCATATGCTCTGCCACAAGCACGGTTACTATGTCACTTGGGACGGCCGCCCGAGAATGGAAAAGGGCAGCCTCAGTCAATGCAAGTCGGTTTATTCCCTGTTTACTCCGATTACGGCAAACGGCTGGGGAGGAAGCAATGACGTTGTTATCAGCTATTCCCGAAATAGCATCGCGGCAGCTGTGGCCGGCACTCAGTTCCGATTCAGCACCTGGGAGCAGTACGATCACGGCGACATGGTCAAGTTCTTTGCCTTATATGCGAAATACCCATGCGTCGAGTATCTGACAAAGATGGGCTTCAGCCATCTGGTGGAGACCAAGCTGGAAGGCGGCAATACCTTTGGTTGCATCAACTGGCGCGGGAAGACGGTGATGAAGGTTCTGAGGTTGTCAAAAAAAGACCTGCGTGAACTCAAGGCCGCCGATATTCATGTCGACCCGTCGTTTCTCAGATACCTGCAAGTTTCCCGAAAAGACGGCTCGAACCTATCGTTCACCGAGATCAAGCAGGTGGATAATGCCATCGGCTGGTGCTATAGCGACCTTCAGAAAATCCTAAAACAAACCACGTTGCGCCGGGCCTGGACGTACATAAGCAAGCAGTTTCCCCTGCTCCGCCCGGATAAAAAACAGGCTTTCTATTCTGAGCAGGCTGTTTTGCACTCCTGGCGTGACTACCTGGCCGACTGCGTTAAGCTCGACCTGGAGCTGACAAACGAGCGGACCCTGTTCCCCCGGAACCTGTATCGAGCCCACCAGAACACGATTAAGCAGGTTCAGCATCAGGCCGATGAGCTGCTTGCCCAAAAACTTGTCGCCAAGGTGGCCGAGCTGCAGAAATACTGCTTCGAGAAATCGGGGCTGTTTATCCGGCCGGCTGCAGACCAGAAGGAATTAATCGCCGAAGGCAAGTCGCTGGAACACTGTGTTGGTGGTTATGCCCGGGCCTACGCTGAAGGTCGATCTATCATTTTGCTGATCCGCAACAAGAAACAACCTGACAAGCCATTTTTCACGATGGAAATCCATAAAGGATACAACGGCAAGATGATGATTACCCAATGCCGCGGCCTCCGAAATTGCGATCCCGATGCCAGGGTGAAAAAATTCGTTGACGCATTTACCGCGGCCAGGATGCAGCCCGAGAATGAAGTCCGCGTCCGAGTTACTGTCCCGGCATAATGAAAGGAGCGTAACCCATGAACGACATTACCATCACCAGAACCGCCGACGTCATCGCGGCGGAGATAAACGGTATCAAGGCCCAGACCCGGGCCGTCATGCTCTGCGGTAGCATCGAGATTGGCCGTCGGCTGGTCGAGGCCAAGGACATGCTCGAGCATGGGCAGTGGACCGACTGGCTAGAGAAATCGGTCGACTACTCGCCGCGCACCGCCCAGAACCTCATGAAGATATTCGAGGAGTACGGCGCCGACCAACTCCCGCTATTCGGCGATAACGCAAAAACGCAAGCGCTTGCGGATTTGAGCTATACCCAGGCGGTTGCCCTGCTGGGGCTATCGGCTGATCAGCGGGAAGCATTCATGGAGGCGAACGACGTCACCAGCATGAAGACCCGCGAACTGCAGGAGGCCATCCGGAAACAGAAGGAGGCCGAAGACAAGGCAGCCGCCGCGGATAAGCGGGCGACAACAGCGGAGACGAAGGCGACAACGGCAGAAACCGCCCGGGCTAGTGCCGAAAAAGCCCTGAAGGACGCCCAGGACAAGGCCAAGAAGGACATTGACCGCCTGACCGCTCAGCTAACCGAAGCGAAGAAGGCCGGCGCATCGGATGAAAAGCTCACCGAAATGAAGGGTGAGCTCGATGAGGCCAAGGAAGAGGTCCGGCGACTTACCGAGCAGCTGGCAGAACCGGTCACCGTCGAGGCTACTGTTAAGCCCGACCCCGCGGCTGTCGCCGTCATGAAATTTGGCCTCCAGTTCGACGCCTTGGTGGTCAATTTCCGCAACCTGCTTACCGCCCTGGGCGAGATCAAGGTCGCCGACGCCGACGCCGGCGAGAAGTACAAGGTCGTCGTGACCGGCCTGATCGGCAAAATGACGGAGAAGCTGACATGAGGCGCTTCCTGCTCGTCGCCCTCATCGTCGCCAACTGCCTGCTGCTGGCCGGCGCCGTCTACATATTCCCCATCATCATGCACACGGCGGCCGTCGTCCTGGAGCAAGCGGCGCTGGCCCAGCAGGCTCACGAGCGCATCGACGTCCTGGAGCGGGCCCTGCGCGTCAACACGACACCGGGGCCCAGCCGGGGCGGCGCCCGGGTGATGAAGGTCACAGCCTACACCGCCGGCCCCGAATCGACGGGCAAAGCCCCCGGTCATCCCGCGTACGGCATCACCTCCGCCGGGTACCGCCTGACCGACGCCGACGCCTGGCGCGTAGCGGCCGCCGATCCGGAGCACTACCCGGCCGGTACAAAAATATTCGGCGCCGGCGTCGGCCTAGTGACCATCCTGGACACCGGCGCCGCCGTCCGGGGCCCGGACCATATCGACATATTCGTGGGCATGTCCGCCGTACATGAAGCCCAGGAGTGGGGCGTACGGCGGGTACCTACCCGGATTATTGGGAGGGTTAACTGATGAACATGAACCATTCCCGCGTCTGGCGCCGCCAGCGCGCCTGGGATAAATTGCGGAGACTACCGGCAAGGTTCTGGCTCATTCCCGGAAAGGGCGTGAAACTGTGAGCGATTGGCTTGCTTCAAGAAAAGGCCGATATTTTGTCGGCGCATTCGGGGTGTGGGGCGGCCTAATGTTCAACTTCATTGAGACGTGGTATTTCGGCTGGAACTTGAAGCCGCAATCACCGGCAGAAATGATGTGCGACTATATCGCCAATGTGGCTATGGTGAGCGGGATGCTGATAATCGTTTATATCACTCTATTCCAGGAAAAGGAGAACCTGAAATGAAAATTTATGTCGCCAGTTCCTGGCGTAACGAGATTCAGCAGGAAATCGTGCGATTGCTGCGCGAGGCCGGCCATGAAGTTTACGACTTCAAAAATCCGGCCCCCGGCAACAACGGCTTTCACTGGTCGGAGATCGATCCGCAGTGGCGGACCTGGTCGCCCCGACAATTTAAGGATGCCCTGTGTACCGAAATAGCGGGCGCTGGGTTCTGGTCTGATATGAATGCCCTGGATGACTGCGATTGTTGCGTCCTCGTCCTTCCGTGCGGCCGTAGCGCTCACCTGGAAGCAGGATGGGCCATCGGAGCCAGCAAGCCAACAGTAATATTGCTGGCCGAAGGCATGGAGCCCGAGCTCATGTATGCGATGACGCCCTATATTTGCGTTGACATTCCCGAATTACTAGAATCCGTCGAGGAGATCAAAAAGAGCGGCCACCGCTGCCGAGTATGCGGATGCACCGATAACGAAGCCTGCCCCGGCGGTTGTTATTGGGTAGAGCCTGACCTGTGCAGCGAATGCGTGGAGGCCGCCCGCACCGCCGACCTTATCGACAAAGAGGGGCCGGAGTAATTACCGCCCCTCGCCCTCCCGCAGCGGCCGGGTCGACCCCACCCGCTCAGCGAACCAGCGGCCCTCGTCGAAAAACAGGTACCGTTCCTGGCCGTGAATCCAACAATGGTACCTGATACCTAGTCCGCCAGCCGATAATGCCGGCGC